>NZ_JBSFOK010000004.1:0-261227 GCF_053587635.1 Streptomyces sp. NPDC003635
AAGTACATCCAGTACGAGGGCTTGCACCCGGCACGCCGAGAGCACGCACCGGACGCCGCTCCTTGACGGGCAAACGTTGCCTGACGCGGCACTAGAAGCCCCTGAGCACCGCCGCCTTGGTCATGGCGAACTCCTCGTCCGTGAGCACCCCGTCGCGGTGCAGCTCGCCCAACTCCCGCAGCCTGCGCAGGAGTACGTCGTGATGGTCGGCCTGGGGCGGCACGGCGGCGGTGAGCGGCCGGGCGCGCTCGGCGTACGCCGCCCCGGCGCGGGTGGAGGGGTGCGGCAGGCGGGCGGTCACCGCGGTGGCGACCAGCGCGGTGAGCAGGTCGCGCCGGGCGCTGCCCCACAGGTCGAGGGCGTAGGGATCCTTCTCGGGCGGGAGTTTGGAGAACGCCGTCTCCCGGGTCACGAACCGCAGGAAGCCGTCCTCGTAGCCGGAGTTGGGCAGCCACTCGACGTCGACGACGTCGGCGATGTTGAGGATCCGGGGCCCGGTGGCCCGTTTGACCCGGTCCGAGGTGTCGTTCCAGTCGACGCGCACCTGGATCCCGTCGAAGGAGACCACGCCGTCGGAGGAGCGCACCGAGACCGGGACCGGGGGACCGGGGAGCAGATAGGCCTTGGTGGGCTCGTTCGGGATCTGGTCCAGCAGCAGGGCATGGCGGATCTCCTCGGCCACGTACTCGGCCACCCCGGCGCGGTCCACGTCCACCGCGAGCCGGTACGGATCCGCGGCCTCCGGCAACCGTCCGCCGGTGGCCTGAAGCAGCGGGTCGGCGCCCTCGCGCAACCGCAGCCGCAGCCGCCCGCGCTTGCGTTCGGGCTCGAAGACGACCCCGGCGACGGCCTCCAGCGGCACGGCGATCTCCCCGTACGTCTGCCGGAACAGCGGCACCGAGCGGTGCAGACCCGGCGTGATCCTGACCGTGGTGCCGTCGAAGGCCCAGGTCCCGTCGCGCTGGATGATCTCGGCCATAGGGGAATTCTCCCAGCCGGGTCAACACGGCGGCCGCTGTGTCACACCCGCTTCGGCCTCGGCGCGCGGGACCTGCCGGGCGAGCGGATGTTCGCTCGGTCATGCTCGCGCTCGTGTGAGCTGGGCGGTTGGTCCGAGGCTCCCCTCGATCCCGTCCCCGGCCCTCCCACGGACCGGACCTGGCGGGCGCGGCCGGGGTGGCGTAGGGCACAATTCGCTGGCGTCGCACTGGAGTTGTTGCGGCACGGAGCGCGGGGAAGGCGGCATCGGACGTGGCGGTGCAGGAGGCGAGACAGGGCACGGACCCGGGTACGGGCGCGCACGCGGGTGGCTGCGCCTGCGGGGACTGTCCGCACGGAGCGCGTGCGGGGCACCGGCGCGCGGTCGCCGAATTCCTGCTGATGCGGGACGAGTTCGCGGCCGGACAGGGCCTTCCCGCGGCCGTCGCGCACTCGGCCTCGGCGTCCCGGCAGTGGGTCTCGGAGGAGCTCACGCAATCCGCCGAACTGGTCGCCGAACGCGGCCGTGCCGAGGGCGAGGCCTGGCTGTCCCGCCTGTGGCGGCACACCGCGTACACGGTGTGGGCCCTGGTGGTCGTGCTGCTTCTGGCGCAGGCGCTCACCGCGATCGGCGCGGGCTGGACGAGCGCCCGTACGGCCGGACTGCTGGCCGGGGCGGTCACGGCGGGCGCGCTGACCGCGGCCTCCTGGTTCCACCGTGCCCGGGGCGGAGTGCTGGCCCCCGTCATCGGTGAGGACAACCGGCTGTCCACCTCCCGCGCGGTCGCGGCGGCCTGGGTGCTGTTCCTGGCGTACGCGGTGCTCGTCCTGGTGGGCCGCCTCGCCGCCGCTTCCGACCCCGCCGAACGCGACGCGCTGATCTCGGGCTTCGAACTGGCCCGCGGCGCCGGGGTCGTGACGGTCCTGGCGGTGGTGTGCGCGGTCGCGATGCTGGTCCGCCGGGTGGTGGGGCTGCGTGTGCTCGGCCAGCGCCTGCAGAAGGCGCGGGCGGACCGCCCCCGCGCCGCCGATCTCCTGACGGACGACGCGGGCCGGGGCACGTTCGCCGATATCCAGTACGTGGTGATCAGCGCGGTGGCCCTGCTCTTCGCCGCCGTACGCCTCGCCCGCCGCCCCGACCAGCTCCCCGACCTCCCCTGGGGCCTCGCCGTCGTGGTCCTGATCTCCGCGGCGACCTACCTCGCCGGAAAGTACGCCGAGGGCGGCCGACCGGTCATCCTCTCCGTGGTCCGCTCCCGCGAGGCCGGCGATCTGGACGGTCCCATCCGCACGGGCGACGACATCGAGATCCGCGGCGCCGGCTTCGTACCGCCCGGCGCCGGCACCGCCGAACGTCTCTCCCGCATGGTCGTCCGCATCGGCCCCGTCAACGTCCACGTCCCGCTGATCCCGGTCAGGGGAGGCTTCAGCAACCCCACCGACACGGTCCTGACGGTCCCGGTCCCGGCGGACGTGGAACCGGGACGGGTCGAGGTGCAGGTCGTGACGGCCGCGGGGGTCGAGACGGGGCGCTACGCGATCGATGTGACGGAGTGAGCGCGTCCCGTTTGGACAGGGGCGAAAAACCGTCAACCCGGAGAAAATGGTCTGGTCAGGATTGAGCGGGCCCCACGCGGTGTACGTATCGTCCCTTGAGGGGCACGTCCCGACGGGCGAGAGGCGGCACCGATGACTCACGGCTTCCGTACCGACACGCACTCCCCCTATCTGGACGGCCGTCGTGACTGGCGTGACCTGGCCTCCCAGTACGCCCTCCTCCCGCTCCGCATCTTCCTGGGCGTCACCTTCGTCTACGCCTCCCTCGACAAGATCCTCGGCGGAGAGTTCCTGAAGGACTCCGGCTCCGGCTCCATCGGCGACCAGATGCGCGCCGTCCGTGACTCCTCCGCCATCCCCTCCCTGGTCGACCTCGGTCTGGAGAACCCCGTCGCCTTCGGCTGGGCCATCGCCCTCGGCGAGCTGGCCGTCGGCATCGGCACCCTCCTCGGCCTCTTCGCGCGTATCGCGGCTCTCGGCGGTGCCCTCCTCTCGCTCAGCCTGTGGCTGACGATGAGCTGGGCCGCCGATCCCTACTACTTCGGCAACGACCTCCCGTACCTGATGGCCTGGCTGCCCCTCATCCTCGCGGGCGCTCCCTACCTGTCCCTGGACGCGATGATCCGGGCTCGCAAACGGCAGCGCGCCGGTTACGTGTAGGCGGCGGGCCCGGTCGCCCGGGCCCCGCCCCGGGTCAGAGCCGAGCCTCCCGCTCCGGACGCGGCGCCCCCGCACCGCCCGCCGAACGGCCCGCCCGGCGGTTCCTGCGTATGCCCCGGGCCAGGAGCGCGATCGCGCCCGCCAGAACCAGGCCTCCCATCACCAACGGGATCACCACGAACCACGGGGTCTCCCAGGCGTCGCCCGCGTCACCGAAGTAGATGAGGCCCGCCAGCGCCAGGAAGGCGCCCGCGACCAGCCGCCCGGGCTGGAACTCATGACACCGCACGGCTCACCTCCGCCTGTCCCACGCCCACATTGAGGTCGAGTTCGATGGTGCCCGCGGGCTCGGACCCCTTGTCCGGCTTCAGCGTCACGTCCTTGTGCTTGTCCGGCGCCACGTCCACGTCCTCCTTGCCGTCGCCCGGGAGCTGGATGTCGCCCACGCCCACGTCGATGCTCACCTTCACCGTCACCTCCGGCGGCACGATCACCTTCAGCTGACCCACGCCCACTTCGGCGCCGGTGGTCACCGTCTTGCCCTTGGCGACCTCCAGCCCGCGCAGATCGAGCGTGCCGACGCCCGTGCCGAGGTCGTAGCGCGGCTCGACGGCCGCCGCCGTGGCCGGCTTCCACGTCGTGCGTATCCACTCGGTGCCGATGTCCTTCGGCAGGGCGGCCGAGGCGGCCAGCAGGCCCGCGGTGACGACCGCCAGGAAGATCGACCCGGCTCCCGTGCGGCCCCGGAACGCGCTGACGGCGATGCCGAGACCGAAGACGACCAGCGCGCAGGACAGGCCGGTCTGGAGGCTGGTGCCGAGGGGACGGTCGTCCCACGTCACCCGGGTGCCGATACCGCCCGCGACCAGCGCCAGCAGGAAGATCCAGCCGCCGATCCAGCGCTGCCCCCGCCGCTTGGCCGGCTCGGTGGGCCGGGCGCGCAGATCCTCCCGGAGGTGCACGTAGTCCGGGCCGAGGCTGATGTTCACCGCCGCCGCGATGTCGCGGTCGCGGGAGTCCCGGGGCCCCCACAGATAGCCGGTGCCGCCGTCGTGCGTGCCGTCCTTGACGATGGGGTCGCGCCACCAGGAGGGGTAGGCGGCGGGCACCGGCGGCGCCTGGGCCTCCGGCGGAGCGTCGGCGACGGCCTGCGCGGCCAGCGGATCGGGGTCCGCGCCACCGCGCTGCCGCGACCAGTACCCGGCGCCCGCGAGCAGCAGCGAGAGTATGACGGCGAAGCTGAGCACCCCGCCGTTGGTCATCATCGTCAGGAAGACTCCACAGCCGACCAGCGCGAACAGCACCGCCGTCAGCGCCTGGCCGTCGACCCGGCCGGTCAGGAGCCGGCGCACCTCGTTCTGCTCGTCGTCCTCGTACGGGATGAGGAGCCAGGCGAAGCCGTAGAAGATCAGGCCGAGGCCGCCGGTCGCGGAGAGCACGGCGAGGGTGATCCGGAAGATCACCGGGTCCATGTCGCACTGCCGGCCGAGCCCCGCGCACACCCCCGCGAGCATCTTGTGCCGCCGGTCCCGCCGGAACCGGGCGGGCGGCTCCGCGCCCCCTCCCTCTTCCTGCCCGGGCGCCCGCCCGTGCGTGTGCGAGCCTCCGCCCGCGCCGGGAGCCGGGTCCGCGGCGGGCGCGGCATCCTGCGGCCCGGCGCCCGCTGCGGGGCGCGGGCCGGAGCCGGGTCCCGGACCCGTCGCGGCGTGCTCGTGATCAGTCATGCGTCCATGGTGACGGGCGCGGCGCCCCGGCGGCAGTGGGAACGACCCTGGCCGGACCCTGATATCGCCCCTGAGCCGGCGCCCGGGACGCGTTCGACCCGGCACGCGGCGCGAAGATCGGGGGAGTCTCGGGGGTCAACCCTGATGCTCCGCCCGGTCGGGCGTGTGACCATCGATGGCATGTCGGAAGCCGCAAGCGCGCCCCTCGTCGAGCCGCGGCCGCCGCGCAAGCTCTACCGCAGCAGCGACGGACGCTGGCTCGGAGGCGTGGCGCGGGGGCTCGCCGGGCATCTCGGGCTGCCCGTGATCTGGGTGCGGCTCGTCTTCGTCGGACTGTTCATGGCGGACGGCCTCGGCGCGCTGCTGTACGCGGCCTTCTGGTTCTTCGTGCCCCTCGGCGTCGGCGGTGTCGCCGGGCAGAAGCCGCCCTCCCTGGTCACCGCGGAGACCTCGGCGGACGGTCGGCGCAGACTGGTCGCGCGCAAGCCGGACAAGGGCCAGATCGTCGCCCTGCTCCTCATGGTCGTGGTGGCCATGATCTTCGTCAGCAGTGTGAATCTCGGCAGCGGCGCCCAGGCCTACCTCCTGCCCGCCGTGCTCGTCGCCGCGGGCGTCGCCCTGGTCTGGCGGCAGGCGGACAACGCCCGCCGGGCCCGCTGGATGGAGGTCGGCCGCCGCCGGCGCACCCTGACCCTGCTGCGCGCGGCCGGCGGAGTGCTGCTGGTCACCGCCGGTGTCTCCGGCGTCTTCGTGCTCCAGGGATCCGCCGCCCACCTCGGCTCCGTGCTCCAGGCGGCCCTCGCGGTCCTCGTCGGGATAACGCTCCTCGCGGGGCCGTACCTCGTGCGCATGACCCAGGACCTCTCCGAGGAGCGCCTGATGCGTATCCGTGCCCAGGAGCGCGCGGAGGTCGCGGCCCACGTCCACGACTCGGTGCTGCACACCCTGACCCTGATCCAGCGCAACGCGGAGAACGCGAACGAGGTGCGCCGCCTCGCCCGCGCCCAGGAGCGCGACCTGCGCACCTGGCTCTACAAGCCCGAGGGCACCGGCAAGGACGAGGCCGACGAACCCACCACGCTCGCCGACGCGGTCCGGCGCAACGCCGCCGAGGTGGAGGACAAGCACGGCGTCCCCATCGAGGTCGTCGTCGTGGGCGACTGCCCCCTCGACGAGAGGATCGGCGCACAGATGCAGGCGGCGCGCGAAGCGATGGTGAACGCCGCGAAGTACGGTGGCGAGGGCGGCGCCGTGCAGGTCTACGCAGAGGTCGAGGGAAAGACGGTCTTCGTGTCCGTCAGGGACCGCGGCCCGGGCTTCGATCTCGACTCGATACCCGCCGACCGCATGGGCGTCAGAGAATCGATCATCGGCCGGATGGAGCGCAACGGCGGCACGGCACGGCTGCGCCAGGTGCCCGACGGCGGCACGGAGGTCGAACTGGAGATGGAGAGGGCGGAGAAGACGTCATGAGCGACGAGGCGAACGGTACGGCGGAGGCCATCGGCAGTGCGGGCGAGCGCCGCGTCCGTGTGGTCCTCGTCGACGACCACCGTATGTTCCGCACGGGAGTCCAGGCCGAGATCGGCCGGACCGAGCAGACCGGCGTCGAGGTCGTAGGGGAGGCCGCGGACGTCGACCAGGCGGTCACGGTCATCACCGCGACCCGCCCCGAGGTCGTCCTCCTCGACGTGCATCTGCCGGGCGGCGGCGGAGTCGAAGTGCTGCGCCGCTGCGCTCCGTTGATGGCCGACGCCGAGCAGCCGGTGCGGTTCCTCGCGCTGTCCGTGTCGGACGCCGCGGAGGATGTGATCGGCGTGATCCGGGGCGGCGCGCGGGGCTATGTGACCAAGACGATCACCGGTACCGACCTGATCGACTCGATCTTCCGGGTGCAGGAGGGCGACGCGGTCTTCTCGCCCCGGCTGGCCGGCTTCGTCCTGGACGCCTTCGCCTCCACCGACGCGCCCCCGGTCGACGAGGACCTGGACCGCCTCACCCAACGCGAGCGGGAGGTGCTGCGGCTGATCGCCCGAGGCTATGCCTACAAGGAGATCGCCAAGCAGCTCTTCATCTCGGTGAAGACGGTCGAGTCCCATGTCTCGGCGGTCCTGCGGAAGTTGCAGCTGTCCAACCGGCACGAACTGACCCGGTGGGCGACGGCCCGGCGGCTGGTCTGACGGCCGGGCGCCTCACACCACCCGGGTCGCCCCCGCGAAGGGCATCTCGGTGATCGGCGCCAGGCGTACGGGAGCGGACGGGTTCGGGGCGTGGATCATCTGGCCGTTGCCGACGTAGATGCCGACATGGCTGATCCCGGAGTAGAAGAACACCAGGTCGCCCGGGAGGAGTTCGGAGCGGGAGACCCGGCGTCCCGCGCCGATCTGGGAGTAGGTCGTGCGGGGCAGTGAGACGCCGGCGGCACGATAGGCGGCCTGGGTCAGCCCGGAGCAGTCGAAGGCGTTCGGGCCGGTGGCGCCCCACACATAGGGGCTGCCGAGCTTCTGGTAGGCGTAGGCGACCGCGTCCGCCGCGCGGGAGGTGGGCGCCTGGGCGGTGGCGGAGCCGGGGGCCGTCAGCCCCGCGCGCTCCTGCGACACCCCGCGGGAAGCCCGGCCGGTGCCCTCGTCGAGTTCCGCGCGCTCCTCGGCCGACAGCCGCGACAGCAGCCGGTTGGCCGCGTCCAGCTTCCCGGTGATCGTCTTCTTGTGCCGCTTCAGCTCCGCCTGCCGGGACGTGAGCGAGGCCAGCTCGATGTGCGCGGCGCCGCGCAACTGCTCGATCTCCCGCAGCTGCTTGCGGACGTCCGCGACGGACGCCCGCTGCCGGGTGCCGACCCGCTCGACGAACTCGGCGCCGTCCAGATACCGCTCGGGGTCCTCGGAGAGGGCGAGCTGTACGGCGGGGTCGAGACCACCCTCGCGGTAGTGCGCCGCCGCCATCGAACCGAGCGCGTCGCGGGCGGAGTTGAGCTTGTCCGTCTTGCGCGCGGCCTCGTCCCGCAGCGACTTCAGCCGCGCCTCGGCCGCCTCGGCCTTCTCCTTGGCGCCGTTGTACTTCTCGGTGGCGGTCTCCGCCTCCTGGTACAGCCGGTCCACCTTCGCCTTGACCTGCGCCGGAGTCAGTTCGGGCTCGGCGTGCCCGGTCCCGTCGAAGCCCGTCGCGGTGGCCGCCCCCGCGAGGGCGACCGTCGCGGCCGCACGGACGGTGTTGCCGCCGGCCGAGCGCTGTCGGGGCTTGCGGTGCGCTGCCACGTGGACTGCACGTCCTTTCGCACGACTGCTACGACCGCCCTGAGCTGCACGTCCGGCGGCGGCCCGCACAGGGGGAGCAGGCCACCGCCGGACCTTCTCGGCGGTGGTGGCCGACTGCCGCCCCTGGCCCGGGCGGCGGTGGGGAGCCGGTCACCTGGGGGAGGACGCTAAACCTGGGTGTGTCGGCTCGGTAACGCGTTGTGCGGAACTGCCAAGAGGGGATCGTGCGGTGACCGTAGGTGACCGTGATCCGTGATCGGGGCGGTCGCCTTCACGCTGTGCGATGACCGAAGTGGTGGTTTCGGGGGCGGGTGGGAGTGGCGGGGTGCTATGGAGCGCATATATGCAAGATCGGTCGCCGTGGGGGTGGGCCGGTGTCGGGCGCCCCACGGGCCCCTGATTAGGCTCCGGCCTCATGGACGTACTCATCCATCTCTTCGTCGGCCTGCACATCATCGGCATCGCCTCGCTCCTGGGCGGCTTCCTCACCCAGATGAAGGCGATGGGCCAGGGCACGGCGCGATTCGTGCCGGCGATGCTGCACGGCGCGGCGACGATGCTGGTCACCGGCGTGATCCTGGTCGGGCTGAACCAGGCGGACGACCAGACGGTCGACAACGTCAAGATCGGCGTGAAGCTGGCCCTGCTGATCGTGATCCTCGGTCTCGTCTACGTGAAGCGGGACGACGAGAAGGTGGACAAGAACCTCTTCGGCCTGGTGGGCCTGCTCACCACGGCGAACATCTTCATCGCCGTGCTGTGGACGTGAGCTCGGCCTCCTCGGCCGCGGCGGCGGCGTAGGTCCGCTCCTCCCGCGCCGCCCCCACGGCGACGGCCAGCCAGGCCGCGACGGCGATCCACAGCAGGACCTCGCCGGGGGTCTCGAGCCAGGGCACATCGACGGCGGCGGCCACCGACAGGGTCGCCGCCGCCGTCATGCCGAGGGGGAACACGGTCGACCAGCGGCGGACGTCGTAGCGGGTCCGCGGGCGGACCAGCTCGGCGACGACGAGTACCGCGTACCAGGCCAGGTCGAGCACCAGCAGGGCGACGGTGACCGTGTGCAGGACGTCGTCGGCGTCCTCGTTCCACAGGTACAGCCGCGGCCCGTCGGCGGCGATCAGCTTGGACCCGGCGAGCGCCGAGATGGCCAACGCACCGCCCGCGACCCACTGGTCACCGGCGCCCTCGAACACCTGCCGCGGATCGAACAGGGCGAGGGCGCAGGCGTACAGGACGAGGCCCAGCCAGAACAGCACGAGCGCCGCGTGCGCGAGCCAGGCCGAGGACTCCGCCGCGGCGAGGACGGCGCCGAGCACCGCGAGCCCCTGAGTGGCCACACAGCCGAGGAACACCGCGCCGGGCATCGGGCGCCGCCAGCGCCGTACGACGTAGAGCAGGCCCGGCCACAGCAGCGCGGCCAGGGCCAGCAGCGCCTCGGCCAGGTGCTGCCAGCCCAGCAGGGAGAAGCGGGTGCCGAGCACGGTCGTCGCCGCGACGGCGGTGAGCGCGGCGGGCGTGCCGGCCTCCTGCCGCCAGCGCTCCGGCTGCCCCACCAGTCGTACGACGAAGTCCGCGGCGAGGCCCAGCCAGGCGACGCAGCCCACGGCCAGGGCGATCCGGGACAGGACCTCGTACCCGGTGAGATGCAGTCCGACCGAGACGATGCCGGTCGCCATCACCGCGGCACCGGCCGCCGGAGGACGCAGCGCCCACCAGGCGCGGAGTGAGCGAAGGGCAGAGGTGCCGGGCATGCGGCCGATGCTAAAGATCCCCGGGCGCGTTCCCCGCGGGCCACGCGCGCGTGGGGGACGAAAGCACCCACGCGCGTGAGGCGTGGCCTCCGGGGCCGGACGCGCGCAAGCGGGAGGCACCGAGAAGCAAGCCCCCGCGCCGTGCCTATCGGCTCCGGGCAGGCCGCCCGGGAGCGGGGATCCGGGCGGGGGCATCGGAAGGGACGCCCCCGCGCGCGTGCCGCCCAGGCTCAGGCGGGGCGGACCACGCTGTGGATCGAGCCCTCGCCGTCGTAGTAGATCGACTCCTCGCGCACGTACGTGCCGGGCTTCGGGGCGTGGATCATCATGCCGTTGCCGATGTAGATGCCGACGTGGGTGATGTCGTCGTAGAAGAAGACGAGGTCGCCGGGCCGGGCGTTGGCGAGGGAGACCGTGGTGCCGGCGTTGACCTGGTCGTAGGTGACGCGCGGGATGTCCACGCCCGCGGCCTTCCAGGCGGCCTGGGTGAGGCCCGAGCAGTCGTAGGAGTCCGGGCCCGTGGCGCCCCAGACGTACGGCTTGCCGATCTGCGCGCGGGCGAAGGCGAGCGCCTTCTCGGCCTTCGTGGCGTAGGAGGAGTCCGCCGTGGCGTCGGTCTCGCTGGTGCCGGTCGAGGTGGAGCCGGTCGAGGCGGAGCCGGAGCCGGTGGAGCCGCTCTCCTGCTGCTGGGCCGCCTCCGCGGCCTCCTCGCGGCGCTGCTCCTCCGCCGCCTGCTGCTCAGCCAGCTCGGCCGCCTTGCGCGCGGCCTCCTCCTGCTTCTTGCGCTCGATCTCCGCGAGCCGCGCCTTCTCCTCGGCCGTGAGCTCGGAGAGCAGCTCCCGCGCGTCGGAGAGCTTCTTCTGGACCGTGGACTTGGCGGTCTTCAGATCGCTCTGCGACTCGTTCAGCGTCTGGAGGCTCTCGGTGGCCTCCTGGCGCTTCTTCATCGTCTCGGACTGCTGCGTGATGTAGTCGTCGACCGCTTCCTTCTGACGGCCGGTCATCCGGTTCATCAGCTGGGTCTGGTCGAAGTAGTCCTGCGGGGTGTCGGCCAGCAGGAAAGTCGCGGTGTCGGGGGCGGAGGCACCGGTCCGGTACTGCGCGGCGGCGAAGGAACCGAGTTCCTCCCGCGCGTCGTTGAGCTTCTGGGTGCGCTTGGCGACGTCGTCGAGGAGCGTGTCGACCTGCTTGCGCTGCTTGGTCGTCTTCTCCTTGGCCGCGTTGTACTTCTCGGTCGCCGTCTCCGCCTGGCGGTAGAGGTCATCGACCTTCTTCTCGACCTCTTCGAGACTCGGCTTGTCGTCCGTGGCCGGGCTGGCGTTGGCCGTCTGGGACAGCAGGGCCACGGAGGTGAGAGCGGCGGTGGCCAGAGCAGGGGTGCGTATGCCTGCTACGCGCGTACCGGCGGGACGCGACTTGCGGTGCGACGCCAAGGGAGGCGACTCCTTCCGTACTCCGCCTACCGAGTTAGCTGTCGGGTTCGGGCGGGTGGTTAGGAAGGGTTGCCCTACGACCACGTCCCGGTGAGGGAGTTGGGTCGATTCACCCCAATGTCGGTGGGTCCCCGGCTCCGGTTGCCGTGGGCGGGCAACGGACTCGGCGGAGGCCGCGCGGCCCGGCGGGGTTCGCCGGTGGGGGTCGTACGGCCTGCCCGGCACGGTAGCCAACTCGTGTGGCCCCTGTGAAGGTTGATGGGTGATATGCCCGATACATTTTCGTGACCTTGGGTCAGGGCTTTGCGCGGCGTGGTCAATACGGACGGATCTGCAGCGACATGTACGTATTTTCTTCGGAGTGACGTCTTCCGCCCGCTTCCGGACGCTAGCTTCCAGCCAGCCGCGGTCGTGTGAGCCGCGGTGGGTGAGTAGGGGGTACGGGCATGAGGAAGCGCACGTCACTCGTCGTCGCCACGGGCGTCGCGCTCGCCGCCACGGCGGGCGTCGCGCCCGCCGGCGCGAGCGGGGGAGGGGACGGCCGGCCGGTCGTCCGGGTGATCGCGAGCGGGCTCGACAACCCGCGCCAGCTCTCGTACGACCAGGGGCGGCTGTACGTCGCCGAGGCCGGCCGGGGCGGCGGGAAATGCATCGGTGAGGGGCCGGAGGGGGAGACCTGCGTCGGGCTCACCTCGGCCGTCACCAAGATCTACTGGGACGGGGGCGCGTGGAAGCACCACAGGGTGGTGAAGGGGCTGCCCTCGGGCGCCGCCCCCGACGGCGGCTTCGCCACCGGCGTCGACGGTGTCTCCGCCCGGTACGGCGAGGTGTGGGGCGTGGAGACCTTCGTGCCGCCGGAGGCCGGGGTGCCCACGAGCCCGCCCTGGAACACCCTCGGCAAGCTGCTGCGCATCGGCCACGGGAAGGCGAAGATCGCCGCCGACGTGTCGGCCGTGGAGCTGAAGTACAACCCGCACAAGGCGAGCCTGGAGTCCAACCCGTACGCCGTCCTGGCCCTCCCGGACGGCCGGAAGATCGTCGCGGACGCGGCCGGCAACGACCTCGTCGAGATCTCCAAGTCCGGCAAGGCCCGTCCCCTCACGGTCTTCCCGGACCACAACGGCCGTGAGTCCGTCCCCACGTCCCTGGCGCTCGGCCCCGACGGCAAGCTCTACGTCGGCGAGCTGAACGGCCTCACCGAGAAGCCCACAGCGCGCGTGTGGCGCGTCGACCCCTGGAGCGGCAAGATCCTCGGCTGGAAGTCCGGCTTCGGCCCGATCAGCGGCCTCGCGGTCAACGGCGGCGGCGACCTCTACGTCAGCCAGCTCTTCGGCGGCGTAGTGACGAAGGTCTCGAACGGCAGGCGTACGCACGTGAAGGTGCCGTTCCCCGCGGGCGTCGCCGTCGACCCCCACGACGGAAAGGTCTACGTCTCGGCCTGGTCGGTCGCGGACCGTGACGGCACTGTTCTGGAGGGCGAGAAGACCCCGGGCGGCCAGGTCTGGAAGATCCTCGGCTTCTGAAACCAGCCGATCTCCTCAGGGTGGCGGCGGGCTGTCAGTGGGGCGCCCTAGACTCGGAGAGCGATGAGCAGCCTCTTTGATGACAGCTTCCTGGCCGATCTCCAGGGTCCTCGGGCCCACGAGGAAGAACCGCCGCCGCCCGAGGACGAGCACGCTCCGGAGCCCGTTCCGGACGATCTGTTCGGCGGAAAGTTCGACGTGCCGCCGGACCGGGACGCCTACTACCGCGACGGCGCCCCGCGTCCGGCGATCGACGCGGCCGCGCTCATCGAGGGGCTCAACGAGAACCAGCGCGCGGCCGTCGTCCACTCCGGCACCCCCCTGCTCATCGTGGCGGGCGCCGGCTCCGGCAAGACCCGGGTGCTCACCCACCGCATCGCCTATCTGCTCGCCGAGCGGAGCGTGCACCCCGGCCAGATCCTCGCGATCACCTTCACCAACAAGGCCGCGGGCGAGATGAAGGAGCGCGTCGAGCAGCTCGTCGGCCCGCGGGCGAACGCGATGTGGGTGATGACCTTCCACAGCGCGTGCGTGCGCATCCTGCGCCGGGAGAGCAAGAAGCTCGGCTTCACGTCCTCCTTCTCGATCTACGACGCCGCCGACTCCAAGCGGCTGATGGCCCTCGTCTGCCGGGACCTGGACCTCGACCCCAAGCGGTACCCGCCCAAGTCCTTCAGCGCCAAGATCAGCAACCTGAAGAACGAGCTGATCGACGAGGAGGACTTCGCCGCCCAGGCGACCGACGGCTTCGAGAAGACCCTCGCCCAGGCGTACGCGCTGTACCAGTCGCGGCTGCGGGAGGCCAACGCCCTCGACTTCGACGACCTGATCATGACGACGGTCAACCTCCTGCGCGCCTTCCCGGACGTGGCCGAGCACTACCGCCGCCGCTTCCGCCATGTACTGGTGGACGAGTACCAGGACACCAACCACGCCCAGTACGCCCTCGTGCGCGAACTGGTCGGCACCCGCGAGCACCCCGTCGACGTCCCGCCCACCGCGGACGACATCCCGCCCGCCGAACTCTGCGTCGTGGGCGACGCCGACCAGTCGATCTACGCCTTCCGCGGCGCGACCATCCGCAACATCCTCCAGTTCGAGGAGGACTACCCGGACGCGACGACGATCCTGCTGGAGCAGAACTACCGCTCCACCCAGACGATCCTGACCGCGGCCAACGCCGTCATCGAGCGCAACGAGTCCCGCCGCCCCAAGAACCTGTGGACCAACGCGGGCGCGGGCGCGCGCATCACCGGCTATGTCGCCGACACCGAGCACGACGAGGCCCAGTTCGTCGCCGACGAGATAGACCGCCTCACGGACGCGGGGGACGCGAAGGCCGGCGACGTCGCCGTCTTCTACCGCACCAACGCCCAGTCCCGCGTCTTCGAAGAGATCTTCATCCGCGTCGGCCTGCCCTACAAGGTCGTCGGCGGCGTCCGCTTCTACGAGCGCAAGGAGGTCCGGGACGTCCTGGCCTACCTCCGCGTCCTGGCCAACCCGGAGGACTCGGTCCCCCTGCGGCGCATCCTGAACGTCCCCAAGCGGGGCATCGGCGAGCGCGCCGAGGCGATGATCGACGCCCTCTCCCAGCGCGAGAAGATCAGCTTCCCGCAGGCGCTCAAGCGCGTGGACGAGGCGTACGGCATGGCCGCCCGCTCCACCAACGCCGTCAAGCGGTTCAACACGCTGATGGAGGAGCTCCGTACGATCGTGGAGTCCGGCGCCGGACCCGCGACCGTCCTCGAAGCCGTCCTCGAACGCACCGGCTACCTCGCCGAGTTGCAGGCCTCCACCGATCCGCAGGACGAGACCCGCATCGAGAACCTCCAGGAACTCGCCGCCGTCGCCCTGGAGTTCGAGCAGGAGTCCGAGGAAACCCCGGGCGGCCTGGCCGACTTCCTGGAGCGGGTGGCGCTCGTCGCCGACTCCGACCAGATCCCCGACGAGGACCAGGACGGCTCCGGGGTCATCACCCTGATGACCCTGCACACCGCCAAGGGCCTGGAGTTCCCGGTCGTCTTCCTGACCGGCATGGAGGACGGCGTCTTCCCGCACATGCGTGCCCTCGGCCAGACCAAGGAGCTGGAGGAGGAGCGGCGGCTGGCGTACGTCGGCATCACCCGCGCGCGGGAGCGGCTCTACCTGACGCGGTCGTCGATGCGCAGCGCGTGGGGGCAGCCGTCGTACAACCCGCCCTCCCGCTTCCTGGAGGAGATCCCGGCGCAGCACGTGGACTGGAAGCGCACCGGCGCCACCGCGCCGATGTCCTCCGGTCCCGCGTCCGGTGTGGCGGCCTCGCTGTCCTCGTCCCGCTCCCGCTCGGCGGCGTCCGGCGCCTCCGGCTTCGCCACCCGTCGTACGTCCGAGAAGCCGGTCGTCGCGCTGGCGGTCGGGGACCGGGTGACGCACGACCAGTTCGGGCTCGGCACGGTGATGGCGGTCAAGGGCACGGGCGCGAACGCCGAGGCGACGATCGACTTCGGCGACACCAAGCCGAAGCGGCTGCTGCTGCGGTACGCGCCGGTGGAGAAGCTGTAGCCCTGAGCGGCGGGGTGGCCGGGGCTGGGCTTTAGGAGGGGTCCAGCCCGTGGCTGCGCAGCCAGGCGAGCGGGTCGATGGCCGAGCCGCCGCCGGGGCGCACCTCGAAGTGCAGGTGCGGGCCGGTCGAGTTGCCGGAGTTCCCGGAGTACGCGATGGCGTCGCCGGCCTTCACGGTCGTACCGGAGGCGACCTGGTAGGTGGAGAGGTGGCAGTACCACGTCTCCGTGCCGTCCATCGCGGTCACGATCATCATGTTGCCGTAGGCGGCGTTCCACTGGGTGCGCACGGTGCCGTCGGTCGCGGCCATCACCGTGGAGCCGTACGACACCGGGAAGTCGATGCCGCTGTGCACCGACATCCAGTTGATGCCGGCCTGGCCGTAGTAGGCGCTGAGTCCGTGCTGGGCGACCGGGAGCGCGAACTTCGGGCGCAGCCGCTCCTTGCGGGCCGCTTCCTCGGCCGCCTTCTTCCGCTCGGCCTCCTGCTCGGCCTTGAGGTCGATGCGCTCCTGCGTCCGGCTGGCCCGGTCGGCGAAGTCGTCGGCCCCGGCGGACAGGCTTTCCAGCTGGGTGTCCAGCTTGTTGTTCGCGGTCGACGGCTTCACGGCCTGGGTGGTGTCCGAGGCGGTCGTCGCGGTGTCCTTCTCGTCCGTCAGGGTTCCGACGGAGGCGGCGGCGATCCCGGCCACGCCCATGACGCACGCCGACGGCACGGCGATCGTCAGCAGCGCGGAGCGCTTGGCGGGGGGACGGCGGCGGGAGCGTCCCGC
The DNA here is from genome assembly GCF_053587635.1 of Streptomyces sp. NPDC003635. Lineage (NCBI taxonomy): Bacteria > Bacillati > Actinomycetota > Actinomycetes > Kitasatosporales > Streptomycetaceae > Streptomyces > Streptomyces sp. NPDC003635. The sequence goes on from NZ_JBSFOK010000004.1 coordinate 16,197, forward strand.
GGCTCGGGCGGCGGTGCGGGAGCCCGGGGCCGGGGCGGTCTCCTCCTCCTCGTCGAGGAGGGACGTGACGGCGGGGAGTTCACCGGTGGCGGTCAACTCGTCCTCGCCGGAGGCGGTTTCCTCGTGGGACGGCCGGTACTCGTGGTGGTGCTGCTCGCCGTAGGGCGTCTCCTCCGCCGAGACCTGCTCGAAGGTGGCCGTCGCCTGCTGGTCGAACGATTCGGCCCGGTGCTCGTAGTCGTCGGCCCCGGTGGCGGCGCCGCCGGAGTTCCACTGCGTGGCGTCGTAGGCGCCGGTGTCGAAGGTCTGCGTGCCCCATTCCCAGTGCTGGGTCTGGTCGGCGGTACCGGCGGACTGATCGGGCTGCTGCCAGGCGTTCGCGTCCCAATGGCCGCCGGTGTCGGGGCCGGTGGACTGCGGCGGTACGACGGACAGGTGCTGGTACTCGGCCGACCAGGCGGTCGTCTCGTACGCGCCGGTGTCGTAGGCGGCGTGGTGCTGGGCCGCGTACGCGTCGTAGTGCGGAGTCTGGTGGCCGCCCGTCCACTGGCTCGCGTCGTAGGAGCCGGTGCCGTCGCCCGGCATGGTGCCGAACAGCGGGTCCGTGTCGAAGGTCCCGGTGGTCTGCTGAAAACCGGTGGCGTCGTAGTGACCGTGCGTGGTGAAGTCGCCGTACGGGGCTTCCTGGGTGCCGTACGACGCGTAGTGCGCCGAGTCGGCCTCGGAAGCCGGAGCCGGGGTGGTCATGGTCCCCGACGGGTGACGGTCGTTCACCAACTTCTCTTTCGCCTCGACAACAGGGGCTGGCAGAGCAGTGCGGCGACTGTACCCGGCGGTACGCGGGCACGACAATCTTCGGCAGGTTTCGTGCTTCCGGGAAACGGGCATTCGGCCGTGTTTCGGGGGACTGCGGGCGCGACTTTGGGCTTGTGTTCGAAGAGTGTTCGATGTGACGGCGGTGGCTAAGCCACCGTCAGCCCACCCGCGCGGGCCGCTTCCGCGCCTTTGGACGGCTCCGCGTCGAGGGCCTGGCGTATCCCCGCGGCCACGGCCGGGTGCACCGGCAGGGCGAGGTGCCCGACCCCGCTCACCCGCACGTTCTGCGCCAGCAGGTCGGGGTGGTCGACGCAGGCCGTCTCCAGCGGGTCCATCAGATGGTCCAGGTCGCTCCAGAAACCGACGAAGTGCGTACGGCAGCCGGGCGCGGGCAGGGCCAGCTCCTCCAGCACCGCCGAACCGGGGCGCATCTGGCGCACGATGGGGTGCGCGTTGGCCAGGGGCGCCACCTTCGTGCCCGCATGCGGCGTGCCGAGGGTGACCAGGGTCCGCACGCGCAGGTCGCCGCCGAGCCGCTGGACGTAGTAACGGGCGATGAGTCCGCCGAGGCTGTGTCCGACGACGTCCACCTGCTGGCTGCCGGTGCGCGCGCAGATCTCCTCGATGTGCCGGCCGAGCAGCTCGGACGCCGTGCGGATGTCACAGGTCAGGGGCGAGTAGTTGAGCGACTCGATCTGGTGCCTGCCGTGCTGGGCGAGGCTGCGGCGCAACAGCAGGAACACCGAGCGGTTGTCTATGAAACCGTGCAGCAGTACGACCGGGGGCTTCGTCTCCGTCGGCAGCTGCGGTGTGTCGGGGCCGCCCGGTGCGGGGAGCGCCGCCCTGCGCTCCTGGGTGATCCCGGAGGGGTAGAGGAGGAGGTGCCCGGCGAGGATCGCGATCTCGAGGGCGGTGGCCTTCAGGAGCGCCAGGGAGAGTCCGGCCAGTCGGCTCGGCAGGAGCCGCTGACAGAGCGGGAGAAAGGGCAGAACAGCCTTGGTGACCTTCATGGCCGACCTCCTGTCGGCACACCCGAGGACCCCTTGATCCCCCGTGTGCCCTCATGGGAAGTCGCGGCGAGGCACGTCGACGGTGCGCGAGCGGGCCGCGCGGGGTGAGCGCGGCGTATGGCGTGCGTGACGCCGGTGACGTGACGAGGCTCTCCGCCGGTGTGGCGACGAGGCTCCCCGCTGTCGTGCCGTACCTGCCCTGCGTGCTCTCCGTGCCCTCGCCGACGCGCCGCACCATCACGGCGCGCGGCCTGCGTCGCGGCGGTGCGGCGACCTCGTTGCGGCTCCCAGTGCGCGAGTTCCGGCTGTGGCCCGGTGGCCGCCTCTGTCCGCGGCCCGTGTGCCGCAGAGGTTCGGAACGGTGCGCGGCTAACGTGTCCCACCGTGTGATTTCCCCCTCGGTATCCACCGCGAAACTGCCGGTTGCGGGATGCTGGCGATAACGTTCGTTCACTTCCCCGGGCGGTGTGGCGCGGGGCGTCCGTGCCACGACGGGTTCCGCGTGTACGGCGAGCGAGATGTGTGCGGTACTTGTCGGTACGGATGGATGTAGTCGCTTCATGGAGGCAGTGATGGGTGTGGCAGCCGGTCCGATCCGCGTGGTGGTGGCCAAGCCGGGGCTCGACGGCCACGATCGCGGGGCGAAGGTGATCGCGCGGGCGCTGCGCGACGCCGGTATGGAGGTCATCTACACCGGGCTCCACCAGACGCCCGAGCAGATCGTCGACACGGCGATCCAGGAGGACGCCGACGCGATCGGTCTGTCCATCCTCTCCGGCGCCCACAACACGCTGTTCGCCGCGGTGATCGCGCTGCTCAAGGAGCGGGACGCGGCGGACATCCTGGTCTTCGGCGGCGGCATCATCCCGGAGGCGGACATCGCTCCGCTGAAGGAGAAGGGCGTCGCGGAGATCTTCACGCCCGGGGCGACGACGCAGTCGATCGTGGACTGGGTCCGGGCGAACGTGCGCCAGCCGGCCGGGGCCTGAGCCGTACGTCCTGGTGCGCGGCCCGTCGGCGCCGGGCCGCGCGTTCCGCGCCCCGGCGCCGGCCCGCGTCAGCTCGGCGGCCGGGGGTTCGTCAGTTCCTCCAGCATGGTCGCGCGTAGGCGCAGGGTCGTGACGAGGCGCTGGAACGCCTCCGCCCAGTACCCGCCCGCCCCCGGCGACGCGTCCTCCGCCTCGTCCGGTACGGCCAGTAGTCCGTCGAGGCGGCTTGCCTCCGCCGGGTCGAGGCAGCGCTCGGCGAGCCCCATCACTCCGCTGAAACTCCATGGGTAACTCCCGGCGTCCCGCGCGATGTTGAGCGCGTCGACGACCGCCCGTCCGAGCGGCGGCGCCCAGGGCACGGCACACACCCCGAGCAGCTGGAACGCCTCGGACAGCCCGTGCCGTGCGATGAACCCGGCCACCCACTCGGCCCGCTCGGCGGCGTCCAGCGTGCCCAGCAGCTTGGCCCGCTCGGCCAGGGAGACCGCGCCGGGCCCTCCGGCCTCCGGCGCCGACGGCGTCCCGAGCAGCGCCCGCGCCCACGCGCCGTCCCGCTGGCGTACGGCCGCCCGGCACCAGGCCGCGTGCAACTCGGCCTGCCAGTCGTCCGCCACGGGCAGCGCCACGATCTCGGCGGGCGTACGGCCACCCAGCCGCCCCGGCCAGGTGCCGAGCGGCGCCGCCTCCACCAACTGTCCCAGCCACCACGACCGTTCCCCGCGTCCCGCCGGAGCCTTGGGCACCACACCGTCGCGCTCCATGCTCGCGTCGCACTCGTGCGGCGCCTCGACACTGATCGTCGGGGTGTCCCGCATGCGGTCGACGGTCACGCACGCCCCGGCCCGCACCGCCATCCGCCCGGCCAGCGCGGACTCCGGCAGCGCCGACAGCAACTCCGCCGCCGTCGCCCGGACATTGCGGCTCCGGTCGGCCAGTGCCTGCTCCAGGAACGGCTCGTCCGGCGGGGCGAGTCCGGTCCGCAGCGAGTCGAGGAACATCAGCCGGTCCTCGGCCCGCTCCGTCGCCCAGGTCGTCTCGAGCAGCTCCCGCGCGGCGGCGGGCTCCCGGGCGCGGATCGCCGCGAGCAGTGCGACCCGCTCGGCGAACAGCCCTTCCTGCCACAGCCGTCGGACCCGGTCCTGCTCGTCCGGTCCGGGCAGTGCCGTGCCTCCGCCGGGGGTCGCGCGCAGCGCGAACCGCCAGTCCGGGTTCAGCCGGGCCAGCCAGACCGCGCGGGGGCCCGCGAAGCGCAGCGCGGCCGGGCGCAGGTCGGTCCGGCCCCGGGCCGCGTCCAGCAGGGCGGGCAGCATCTGCGGGGGCGCCGCGTAACCGTGGGCGTTGGCCGTCGTGAGCCATTGCGGCAGTAGTTCCACGAGGTCGGGCGCCGTGCCTCTGCGCCCGCCGCCCGTACTGGCGGCCCGGTCGGCCAGCAGCAGCGCCAGTCTGCGGGCCGCCGGCTCGGGCAGCGCGGGGCGCGGATCCTCGGGGGCGGGCTCCGGCCGGTCGGCCGCACGGGCCGGCAGCAGGCCCGCCCTTCGCCGTACGGTCTCCACGGCCGCCGCGTCGAGCAGCGCCACCGGAGCCTCCTTGGCCGGGGAGCCGGTGTCGGCGGCCTGTGCCTGCCCGCCCGGTGGGGTGCGGCGGTCGGTGCCGAGCAGGGCCGTGGTGACGAGCTCCTCCCAGGCGGGAGTCGGGGTGCCGTTCATGAGGGTCCCTTCTGCGGAGTGGGACGGGCAAAGGGCCGGGACTCGGCTCAGCACAGCGACACCGCCTCACCGGGCCCCTGCGGCCAGGCCGCGAGCGGGGTGAAGCCGCGGTGGCCGCACTCGCCGAAGACCTTGACCGGGGCGCCGCCGGAGAGGGCGACCAGCTTCCACAGGCCGGGCCGGGACCGGGCCGCGGGGGTGAGCGGCAGGGCCGCGTCCGCGTCGGCGTCCGCCAGCTGCCAGGACTCGCCGTCCGGGGTCGGTATCACCCGCTCCAGCGTCACCGGGACCGAGTCCAGCCAGGGATCGTCCCGCAGCGCCTCGCCGTAGCGGGCCGCGGCCTCGGCCGTCGTCACTCCCCGCGGCCGCAGCCGCGTCGGTACGGGAGCGGCGAACCGCTCGCCGAGGGACGCCCGCAGTTGTCCGGCGCCCGGATAGGGGGCGACCTCCGCCTCCAGCGACAGCCCGACCGGCAGTGCCAGCTCCGGGGCGCGGCCCGCGGCGCCGTAGGAGAGGAGGAGCGCGGTGCGGGCCGAGTCGGCGCCGTGCAGCCAGATCCGGCGGGTCGTCAGCCGTGTGTCCGCCGTGTCGTACTGGGCGAGCACCAGCCAGCGGTCGCGGATCGGCGGGCCGTCCGGCGTGGCCGGCAGTCCGATACGGGAGCGAACCGTGGCCGCCAGGCCCTCCGGCAGCCGCTCGCGGTGCAGCCAGCCCTGGTCCAGGAGATGGAGCAGCGCGCACTCCTCCAGCAGCCGCACCGGCCAGCCGGGACCCGACGAGGGGATCGCCCCCAACTCCCGGACCCGCGCCGCGAGCCCCGAGGCCTGGGCGTCGACCATCCGGGCCGCCGTCTCCTCCCACAGCCCGTACCCCGCCTGCTCCGCGCCCGCGAGGCCGCCGCGCAGCAGGTCCGCGAGGCGCTGCTCCAGCTCCGTCGCCCCCGCGGTGACCTTCTCGGCCCGGCGCTCCGCCCGCCGCCGCGCCGCCTCCGGATCAGCCGAGCCGGCCGGAGCGGATCCCTCGCCCTCCGCCCGCTTCTGCTCGGCGCGCTTCTTCCTCCCCTCGATCCACTCCCGCGCCCAGTCCGGCGGCTGCCCCTGCGGCACCGAACCGTCCCCGCCCGCCCACAGCAACAGCAGCCCGAGCGCGTGCTTGCACGGGAACTTCCGGCTCGGACAACTGCACTTGTACGCCGGACCCGCCGCGTCCGCGATGTCCACGACCGTCTGATACGGCTTGCTGCCACTGCCCTTGCACAGCCCCCACACCGTCCCCTCGTCGGAACTGCCCGCCTCGGACCACGGCCCGGCCGCGCCGAGTTTGCCGCCCGCTTTGCGTGACGCGGCGTCAGGCGCCAGTGCCAGCACCTGTTCCGCGCTCCAGCGCACCCCCTGCTGAGTCATGTCATCGAAGGTAGATCCCCCCACTGACAATCGGTCCGGCGAGCGCGTTTGCGCAGGTCAGGGCCGATTGTCAGTGGCGTGGTGCACGGTGGGTGACAGATCCGAACCGGCTGAGCTGGAGGGGGACTTCGCCATGACCACATCCGTGAGCCCGCAGACCGAGACCGCCCGTGAGAGCGCCCCGACCGAGGCGTTGCGACCGCACGCCGAGGACGCCTTCGCGGCCGAACTGTCCGCGCTCGCCGCGCAGGACGACCGCCCCCGCCCGGCGCGCTGGAAGCTGTCGCCGTGGGCGGTGGCGACCTATCTGCTCGGCGGCACACTGCCGGACGGCACCGTGATCACTCCGAAGTACGTGGGGCCGCGCCGCATCGTCGAGGTCGCCGTCACCACCCTCGCCACCGACCGCGCCCTGCTCCTGCTCGGCGTGCCCGGCACCGCCAAGACCTGGGTGTCCGAGCATCTGGCCGCGGCCGTCAGCGGCGACTCGACCCTGCTGGTGCAGGGCACCGCCGGCACCCCGGAGGAGGCCATCCGGTACGGCTGGAACTACGCGCAGCTGCTCGCGCACGGGCCCAGCCGCGACGCGCTGGTGCCGAGCCCGGTCATGCGCGCCATGGCGGAGGGGATGACGGCCCGCGTCGAGGAGCTGACCCGGATCCCGGCCGATGTGCAGGACACGTTGATCACGATCCTGTCGGAGAAGACCCTGCCGATCCCGGAGCTGGGCCAGGAGGTGCAGGCGGTGCGCGGCTTCAACCTCATCGCCACCGCCAACGACCGCGACCGCGGGGTCAACGACCTGTCCAGCGCCCTGCGCCGCCGCTTCAACACGGTCGTGCTGCCGCTGCCGGAGAGCGTGGACGCCGAGGTCGACATCGTCTCCCGGCGCGTCGACCAGATCGGACGGTCCCTCGATCTGCCGGCCGTGCCCGACGGCGTCGACGAGATCCGGCGGGTGGTCACGGTCTTCCGGGAACTGCGGGACGGGGTGACCGCCGACGGCCGCACGAAGGTGAAGTCGCCCAGCGGCACGCTGTCCACGGCCGAGGCGATCTCCGTCGTGACCAACGGGCTGGCGCTGGCCGCCCACTTCGGCGACGGCGTGCTGCGGCCCGGTGACGTCGCCGCGGGCATCCTCGGCGCCGTGGTCCGCGATCCGGCGGCGGACCGGGTCGTCTGGCAGGAGTACCTGGAGGCGGTCGTCCGCGAACGGGACGGCTGGACCGACTTCTACCGCGCCTGCCGGGAGGTGAGCGCGTGACCTCGTATCAGGGGGACGGTGTGAGGGCCGGTTTCGGCAAAGGGGACGGGATGAGCGGGGACGACACTCGGTGGCCGTGCCGGGCGAGGGGGACGGTGTGACGACGGAAGGTGACCGCACCGGCGTCGGGCCGCTGCTGCTCGGCGTACGCCATCACGGGCCCGGGTCCGCGCGGGCCGTGCGGGCGGCGCTGGAGGCGGCCCGGCCGGGCGTGGTGCTGATCGAGGGGCCGCCCGAGGCCGACGCGCTGATCCCGCTCGCGGCCGAGGAGGACATGCGTCCGCCGGTCGCCCTGCTCGCCCACGCCGTGGACGAGCCCGGCCGCTCGGCGTTCTGGCCGCTGGCCGAGTTCTCCCCGGAGTGGGTCGCGATCCGCTGGGCCCTGGACCACGGGGTACCGGCCCGCTTCATCGACCTGCCCGCCACGCACACGCTCGCCTGGGACAATGAGGGGGCAAAGGCGCCCACCGAGGCACCCTCGGGGGACGACGGCGCCGACCCCGCCGAGCAGCGAGGCACGGCCGTGCGGATCGACCCCCTCGCCGTGCTCGCCGAAGTCGCCGGCTACGACGACGCCGAGCGCTGGTGGGAGGACGTGGTCGAGCACCGGGGAGCCGGCGCCGGGGACCCGCTCGCGCCGTTCGCCGTGCTGGCGGAGGCCATGGCGGCGCTGCGGGAGGTGTACGGCAGCGGCGGGCACGAGCGGGACCTCGTGCGGGAGGCGTACATGCGGCTCCAGGTGCGGGCCGCGCAGAAGGAGTTCGGAGAAGAGGTGGCCGTCGTGTGCGGCGCGTGGCACGTGCCCGCGCTGGGCGAGCGGACCACCGTCGCCGCCGACCGGGCCCGGCTGAAGGGGCTGCCCAAGGTCAAGGCGGACATGACCTGGGTGCCGTGGACGTATCGCAGGCTGGCGCGGGCCAGTGGTTACGGGGCGGGCATCGACTCGCCGGGCTGGTACGGGCATCTGTTCCGCGCGAGGGACCGGCCCGTCGAACGCTGGCTGACCAAGGTGGCGGGGCTGCTGCGGGCCGAGGACCGGATCGTGTCCTCCGCCCACGTCATCGAGGCGGTCCGGCTCGCCGAGACGCTCGCGGTGATGCGCGGCCGCCCGCTGCCCGGCCTGAGCGAGACGACCGACGCGGTGCGGGCGGTGATGTGCGACGGCTCGGACGTACCGCTGGCGCTGGTGCACGACCGGCTGGTGGTGGGCGATGTGCTGGGGGAGGTGCCGCCGGACGCGCCCGCCGTACCGCTGCAACGGGACCTCGACCGGGTTCAGCGCCGGTTGCGGCTCAAACCGGAGGCGCTGGAGCGCGAGTTGGAGCTGGACCTGCGCAAGGACACCGACGCCGGGCGCAGCCGGCTGCTGCACCGGCTGCGGCTGCTCGGCATCCCGTGGGGGGAACCGGTCGCCTCCCGGGGGAGCACGGGCACGTTCCGGGAGACCTGGCGGCTGCGCTGGGAACCCGAGCTGTCGGTGCGGATCGCCGAAGCCGGGGTGTGGGGGACGACCGTACTCGCCGCCGCGACCGCCAAGGCCGAGTCCGACGCCGTCTCCGCGCCGGGTCTCGCCGATGTCACCGCGCTCGCCGAGCTGTGTCTGCTGGCCGAACTGCCGGACGCGTTGCCGACGGTGATGCGGGTGCTCGCGGACCGGGCGGCGCTCGACACGGACGTCGGTCATCTCGCCCAGGCCCTCCCGGCCCTGGTGCGCTCCCTGCGCTACGGCGATGTGCGCGGCACCGGCACCGGGGCGCTCGCGGAGGTCGCGGCCGGCCTGGCCGAGCGGATCTTCGTCGGCCTGCCCCCGGCGTGCGCCGGGCTCGACGCGGACGCCGCCGAGGAGATACGGCGCCATGTGGACGCCGTGCACGGGGCGGTGGGCCTGCTCGGCGACACCCCCGCCCCGGGCCACGGGGATCTGCGCGCCCGCTGGCAGACGGTGCTCAGGGTGCTGTCCGTGCGGGACACGGTGCCCGGCGTGATCCGGGGACGGGCCGTCCGACTCCTGCTCGACGAAGGGGAGCTGGCGCAGGACGAGGCGGCGCGGCTCATGGGCCTCGTGCTGTCGCCCGGAACCCCACCCGGGGACGCGGCGGCCTGGATCGAGGGCTTCGTCGGCGGCGGCTCGGGCGGCGGGATGCTGCTCGTGCACGACGAGCGCCTGCTCGGCCTGGTCGACGCCTGGCTGACCGGGGTGCCCGCGGACGCGTTCACCGACGTACTGCCGCTGCTGCGGCGCACCTTCTCGGCGTACGAGCCGGGGGTGCGCAGAACACTCGGCGAGCTGGTGCGGCGCGGACCGGGGCAGCGGTCGGGGGTGGCGGCCACGGGTTCGGGGGTACCGGGATTCGCGGCCGAGCTCGATCCGGCGCGGGCGGAAGCCGTGCTGCCGGTGGTGCGGCTGCTGTTGGGGCTGAAGACGGACGACGACGAACTGGTGGGGGTGGCGCGATGACGGCCAAGAGGCTGAGCGAGCGCGGGGAGCGGGCCCGAGCGGCGCAGGCCGTAGGACCGCGGCACGGGCAGGGACCGGAGGCGGTGGGCCGGCGGCCCGCGACGACCGTGCCGGTGGTCCCGCTCTGGGAGCGGTTGGGCGGAGGGGCACGCGGATGACGACGGAGCTGACGGACCCGGCGCGGGAACGGCTGCGCCGCTGGCGGCTCGTGCTCGGCGGGGACACCGCCGACGGCACCGGATGCGCGCTGTCCGGCCAGGACGCCGCGATGGACGGGGCACTCGCCGCGCTCTACGGCAAGGGGGACAAACCCCGGACGGGGAAGGACCGTTCGGCGGGGCTCGGTGCGTCGGCGCCGTCCGTCGCGCGCTGGCTCGGGGACATCCGCACCTACTTCCCCTCCTCCGTGGTCCAGGTCATGCAGCGCGACGCCATCGACCGGCTCGGCCTGTCCACGCTGCTCCTGGAGCCGGAGATGCTGGAGGCGGTGGAGGCCGACGTGCATCTCGTCGGCACCCTCCTCTCCCTCAACAAGGCGATGCCGGAGACGACGAAGGAGACGGCACGGGCCGTCGTGCGCAAGGTCGTCGAGGATCTGGAGAAGCGGCTCGCCACCCGTACCCGGGCCACACTCAGCGGCGCCCTCGACCGCAGCGCGCGGATCAACCGGCCGCGCCACCACGACATCGACTGGAACCGCACGATCGCCGCCAACCTCAAGCACTATCTGCCGGAGTACCGGACGATCGTGCCCGAGCGGCTCGTCGGGTACGGGCGGGCCTCCCAGTCGGTGAAGAAGGAGGTCGTGCTGTGCATCGACCAGTCGGGGTCGATGGCGGCCTCGGTGGTGTACGCGTCGGTGTTCGGGGCGGTGCTGGCCTCCATGCGGTCGATCGACACCCGGCTCGTCGTCTTCGACACCGCGGTGGTCGACCTCACCGATCAGCTGGACGACCCGGTCGACGTGCTGTTCGGCACCCAGCTCGGCGGCGGTACCGACATCAACCGGGCGCTGGCGTACTGCCAGTCACAGATCACCCGGCCCGCCGAGACGGTGGTCGTGCTGATCAGCGACCTCTACGAAGGGGGCATCCGCGACGAGATGCTGAAGCGGGTGGCGGCGATGAAGGCGTCCGGAGTGCAGTTCGTGGCGCTGCTCGCGCTGTCCGACGAGGGGGCGCCGGCGTTCGACCGGGAACACGCGGCCGCGCTCGCCGCGTTGGGCGCGCCGGCCTTCGCCTGTACGCCGGATCTGTTCCCCGAGGTGATGGCGGCGGCGATCGAGAAACGGCCGATACCGGTGCCGGATCCGGCGTAGCTCGAGGCCGGTAAAAGGGACATGAGTGCGCATCGGTCACAGGGGGCTTGCGTAACCTCGGGAGTCCCGTGCGAGGATCGACGCTCGTCACGCCCGGAGCGTCACACGCCCAGTTCCGCCGCACGGGAGGACCCACCCCCTCTTGACCTCGTCAGCAGCCCTGCCCGGTGCCGCTGTGCGCTTCTGGCGCACGGCGGCCGGACGGCGTGCGCTGTATCTGGCGCTGCTGGTGGGCGGGTTGTTCGCACTCGGGCTCCTCGGCGGGCAGCGGGCCGAGGCGGCGGAGGACGGTCCCACGGCACTGTCGGACGCGTCGGCGGCCGCTGTGTCGGTCGAGGCGCACACGCCCGAGCTCGAGCTCCCCGAGCCCTCGGCTCCCGAGCGGCCGACTGCTCAAGCGGCTGACGCTCACGACCGGCCGGCGCCTCAAGCGGCTGACGCTGAGCGGGGCCCTCGTCCCGTCACCGAGCGCGTGGTCCCGGCCGCCCCAGAAGGCCTCGCCGCCCCCGAAGCCTTCGTCCCCGCCGTTGCCGAGCGTCTCGTCCCGGCCGTCGACGAGCATGTCGTACGGCCGGTCGGCGAGGTCGTCGGGGCGGTGACCGACGGCTTGGAGGAGGCGCGTTCCCAGGCGCCGACGCTCCCGCCCCTGTCGCCGCCGCCCGGGCTGCCCGTCCTGCCGGAGCTGCCCCTGCTGCCGGGGCAGACCCTGCCCGCACCGGACCTCACGGCACCCGGCGCCACGGCGCCGGAGCCGACTCCGGCTCCTGCCCCACCCGGCGATGGGGAGAACTCCGGGGGACCTGCCGAGGACGGGTCGAGCGCGTCGTACGGACCCCGGTTCAGCACCTCGTACGACGCCCCCGAGCCCCACGCCTCGGCGGGGGCCCACCACCGTGCCGACTCCGTCGGACCCTCCCCCGCGCAGCACGCGCCCGGGGGACATCCGGGCGGTGCGCCGGACCACCGGGCGACCGTCGACAACGGCACGCCCCGACACGGCGACGCCCATGGCCTCGCCCTGAACGACCGGACCCCGCTGCTGCTGCTGGCCGGTGCCGCGGCGTGCGCCGACGCGGACGAGACCCGGGACGAGACCCGGGACATTCCCGTTTCCCCTGCCTAGAGCAGACCTTTCCCGCGCAGTGGACCTGCCGCGCGGGGGCGGAACAGGTCTGCCCGGAATGTCCCCCCATCTCGCTGATGTCTCGGAATCCCCCTTAAGGATCTGACGCACGTATGAACAAGAACATCCGCCGTTCCATCGTGATAGCCGCCGGTGTCACCGGCGCGTGGGCGCTGGGCTCCACCGGCGCCAATGCCTCCGAACTGCCCTTCTCCACCCTGTCCGTGCCGGACGCCACGGCCGACCCGGTCGGCGACACCGTGGAGGGTGTCGTCACCGGCGTGACGGAAGAGGTCACGGAAGGCGTTAACGGGACTGTCGCCTACGCCTCGCAGAGGACGGCGTCCGTCGAGGCCACCGCCGAGAAGGCGGCGAGCACGACGAGGACCGCCAAGGCGAGCACGGCCGCTCAGGCGAAGGCCGCCCAGCTCAAGGGAGGTGCCGCCCAGCTCACCGAGGGCGTGAAGGCGGCCCGCGCCACCCAGGCCGCGCAGCGGACGGCCGAGCACGCGACGGCGACGGCCACCGGGAGCGCCCGCCCGGCCGTGGCCGATGTGGCGCACCTGGCCCAGGCCGGGCCGCAGACGCCGGACACCCCGGACGCCGTGGACTACCTCTTCGGCCCCCTCGCCGCCTTCGCCCCCGAGCTGGAGCAGGCCCTCGCCGCCGCGCAGATTCGGATCCAGGGCACCCGTACGGCGGCAAGCGCCCAGGCACAGGGCGTCGAGGGCGTCGTACGGACGACGGCTCAGCAGACCGTCGCCGGAGCCCAGGGCCGCGTGGCCGGCGTCGCCGCGACCACGGCCGCGGAGGCCCGGACGGTCAGGGGTGCCGCCGAGGCGAGCGTCTCCGCCGTCCCCGGCCACGTCACCGGCACGGTCGGGACCGTACGCGAGCAGGCGCTCGGCACCGCCACTCCGGTCCTCGACGAGACCGCCGCCGCAGCCGTCCCCCCGCTCGTCGCCTCCGCCGTAGAAGGAGCCCTCCCCACTGTCACCGGCACAGTCCACGGCGTCACGCCCGTCGCCGAGCGGGCGGTCACCGGGGTCGCCCCAGCCGTCGGGCACGCGGTCCAAGGCGTGCGGCCGGTCGGTGGCCACGTCGTCGACGGCGTGACGCCCCTCGCGGGAGGAGCCGTGAACGGAGTCGGTGGCGCCGCCGGATACGCGGCCGGGGGTGTGGGCGGCGCCGCCGGCTACGCGGCCGGTGGAGCCGCCACCACCGCCGGGCAAGCCGGCTCCGCCGTCGGCACCACCGCCGGGCAGGCCGTCGCCGGTGTCTCCGCGACCGCCGGACAGGCCGTATCCGCCGCCACCGCAATGGCCTACGGCGTCGTCGCCGACGTCCGGCCGGTCGCCCACGGCGCCGCCTCCGACGTGCACGCCACCGCGACCCGCACCACCTCCGACGTGCACGCCACCGCCACCCGCACCGCCACCAACGTGCACGCCACCGTGACCGGTGTTGACTCCGGTGCGCGCCCTCTCGTCACCGGCACCACCTCCGACGTCCGGGCCGTCGCGGACGGGGCGCTCGCCGACGTGTACCCCATCGCCTACGGCGCACAGTCCGCCGTCGAGGGCGTTCTCGCGGACGTGCCGCCGTACGCCACCGGTCTGGTCGGTCAGGTCGTCGTTGATGCGGAGCAGGCCGTGCTGCCGCCCGTCGCGCGGACCGCCGTGCGGGGGGTCGCGCCCGTGGCCGGGCAGGCCGTGGCGGACGCCGCCGCGCTGGCGTACGGGGTCGCGGGGGATGTCCAGGGCCTCGCAGGTGAGGCCGGGCCCTTCGCCCGCGGGGTCGCCGGGCACGGGCCGGCGTTCGCCGAGGGTGTCGTCCAGCCCGTGACGGATGTCGTCCAGCCGGTCGTGCGGGCCGGGGAGACGTTCGCGTACGGCGTGACGGGTGAGGTCGGGCCCTTCGCCGGGCACGTGGTCCCCGTCGCCGAGGACGTGACCTCCACGCCGCTCGCCGACCACGCCGTCAGCGGCGTGCGGAGCGTCGCCCACTCGGTCACCCCGGGGTACGCGCGACACCTCTGAAACCGATCTCCGTGAGGCGACAGGACCCGGACGGCCGAAAGCCGTCGGTGATGTCCGGCCGGGACCTCACGGGCGGCCCGGGCGGTCCCCATTGGGGTGGGGAACGCCCGGGCGAAGCCCTCTGGGCCGTACCGTTTCGGGCCCTTACGGGCTGCTCAAGGGGCCTCACCGGGTCAAACCCCAGCCCGGTGAGGCCCTCCCCGTCGCAAATCCCGAGCCCGGCGCAGCCTCCCCGTCACAGACCCCCGCCCCTCACACAGGGCACCCCGTGCCAGTGAGCGCGGCATCATGTGACAGGTATCACCGCTCAGGTGTGACCCGCGATTTAGAGGCCCCCCGGAACCAGCGATAACCTGCGAGACGGACATGCCGCGCGCTCGGACACCGTGTGCGCCTCCCTTGTGACAGCGGACGTCACGTTGCCCTTCGCGGCACGCCCACGCATCCAACGAACCGCGAGATCACTGATAGGGACGGAAGCGCGTGGACCTGTTCGAGTACCAGGCGAGGGACCTCTTCGCCAAGCACGATGTACCGGTGCTGGCCGGTGAAGTCATCGACACGCCTGAGGCGGCCCGCGCAGCCACTGAGCGCCTCGGTGGCAAGTCCGTCGTCAAGGCCCAGGTGAAGGTCGGCGGCCGCGGCAAGGCCGGTGGCGTGAAGCTCGCCGCCACGGTCGACGAGGCCGTCGAGCATGCGAACAACATCCTCGGCATGGACATCAAGGGCCACACGGTCCACAAGGTGATGATCGCCGAGACGGCCCCGGAGATCCTGGAGGAGTACTACGTCTCCTTCCTCCTCGACCGTGCCAACCGCACCTTCCTCTCCATCGCCTCCGTCGAGGGCGGCATGGAGATCGAGGAGGTGGCGGCCACCCGTCCGGAGGCCGTCGCCAAGACGCCGATCGACCCGATCGACGGCGTGACCGAGGAGAAGGCCCGCGAGATCGTCGAGGCCGCGAAGTTCCCGGCCGAGGTCGCCGACAAGGTCGTGAACGTCCTCGTCAAGCTGTGGGACACCTTCATCAAGGAGGACGCCCTCCTGGTCGAGGTCAACCCGCTGGCGAAGGTCGCCTCCGGCGAGGTCATCGCCCTCGACGGCAAGGTGTCGCTCGACGACAACGCCGAGTTCCGTCACCCCGACTTCGAGGAGCTCCACGACAAGGCCGCGGCCAACCCGCTCGAGGCCGCCGCCAAGGAGAAGAACCTCAACTACGTCAAGCTCGACGGTGAGGTCGGCATCATCGGCAACGGCGCGGGTCTCGTCATGAGCACCCTGGACGTCGTCGCGTACGCCGGTGAGAACCACGGCAACGTCAAGCCGGCCAACTTCCTGGACATCGGCGGTGGCGCCTCCGCCCAGGTCATGGCCAACGGCCTCGAGATCATCCTCGGCGACCCGGACGTCAAGTCCGTCTTCGTCAACGTCTTCGGTGGCATCACCGCCTGTGACGAGGTCGCCAACGGCATCGTCCAGGCCCTGCAGCTCCTCGAGGACCGTGGCGAGAACGTCACCAAGCCGCTGGTCGTCCGCCTCGACGGCAACAACGCCGAGCTGGGCCGACAGATCCTCACCGACGCCAACCACCCGCTGGTCCAGCGCGTCGACACCATGGACGGCGCGGCCGACAAGGCCGCCGAGCTGGCCCACGCCGCCAAGTAAGCACTCAGGACGAGGACAGAACACACCATGGCTATCTGGCTCAACAAGGACAGCAAGGTCATCGTCCAGGGCATGACCGGCGCCACCGGCATGAAGCACACCAAGCTCATGCTCGGCGACGGCACCACCGTCGTGGGCGGCGTGAACCCGCGCAAGGCGGGCACCTCCGTGGACTTCGACGGCACCGAGGTACCCGTCTTCGGGACCGTGAAGGAGGCCATCGAGGCCACCGGTGCCAACGTCTCCGTCATCTTCGTGCCGGAGAAGTTCACCAAGGACGCGGTCGTCGAGGCCATCGACGCCGAGATCCCGCTGGCCGTCGTGATCACCGAGGGCATCGCCGTGCACGACACGGCGTCCTTCTGGGCGTACGCCGGCAAGAAGGGCAACAAGACCCGGATCATCGGCCCGAACTGCCCCGGCATCATCACCCCGGGTCAGTCGAACGTCGGCATCATCCCGGGCGACATCACCAAGCCGGGCCGTATCGGCCTGGTCTCGAAGTCCGGCACGCTGACGTACCAGATGATGTACGAGCTGCGGGACATCGGCTTCTCGACCGCCGTCGGCATCGGTGGCGACCCGATCATCGGCACCACGCACATCGACGCCCTGGCCGCGTTCCAGGACGACCCCGACACCGACCTGATCGTGATGATCGGTGAGATCGGTGGCGACGCCGAGGAGCGCGCGGCCGCGTTCATCAAGGAGAACGTGACCAAGCCGGTCGTCGGCTACGTCGCGGGCTTCACCGCCCCCGAGGGCAAGACCATGGGTCACGCGGGCGCCATCGTCTCCGGTTCGTCGGGCACCGCCCAGGCGAAGAAGGAGGCCCTGGAGGCCGCGGGCGTCAAGGTCGGCAAGACCCCGACGGAGACGGCGAAGCTGGCGCGGGAGATCCTCTCCGCCTGAGCCGTCCCGGCCGCCTGACCGATCGTCGACGGGCCCGCCCCCCACACGGGGAAGCGGGCCCGTCGGCGTGCTAGCGGGCCTGCGGCACCAGCCGCTCCGGGCCGCTCGCCGTCTCCTCCCTCAGCTTCACGCGCAGCTCCTGCTCCGACTCCGACAGCGGACCCGGGGCCACCCGCGGGGGCACCCCCTGCACGGTCTCGCCCGGGGGCACCGGGGGCTCGTACCGGGTCGGGGCCGTGCGGAGCGTGAGGGCGGTCGTGCCGATCAGGGCGACCGTGAAGGCGATGGCGGCCCGGGTCCAGAAGCTGGCCCGGCGCTCGCTGCCGGTCCGTACCGTCGGCGGCTTGGCGGCGCGCAGCCGCTCCGCCGCGGCCACCTCGGCGAGACGCCGGTGGAGCTCGGCCGGATCCGCCAGCTCCGGCAGCCGTTCGGCCACGGCCTCACGGGCGTGCACGAGCCGGTTCGCCGCGGCCGGCGTGCTCGCCTCGGTCTCCGCCGCCATCTCCGGCAGATCGAGGCCGACACCGTCGTAGAGCAGCAGCGTGCGCCGGTACGGCGGCGGCAGGGTCAGGAGTACGTCCAGCAGGGCGCGGTCGGAGGCGTCGGCGGGCGGGGGCTCGGGGTGCCGGTAGCGGGGGCGGAAGCGGTGCCAGGGGGAGAGGGCGTACTCGTACGCCGTCGCTCGCACCCAGCCCGCCGGGTCCCGGTCGACGGCCACCTCGGGCCAGCGCTGCCAGGCGAGTTGGAAGGCCCGCTCCACCGACTCCCGCGCCAGCTCCCGACGCCCGGTGAGCAGATAGGCCTGTCGTACGAGGGCGGGGGCGCAGAACGCGTACAGCGCGTCGAAGGCCTGAGCGGGCGTCAGATCGTCGGGGGTCCGGGCGGACACCGGCTCGGGAGGGAGCGCGAGCACGTCGCGCGCGGGCTCGGCCGACTGCGTTCGTACGGGGATCTCGACGGCCTCCGTGTCCGGCTCGGCCGGGGCTTCCTGACCCGTCGTCGGCCTGCTCAGCTCGCTCAGCAACCGTGCGTACGCCACCCTCTTCCGGCCGCGCGGAGTCGTACGGCCGGTCTCCCAGGCGCGGACCGTCTCCCGGGTGACGCCGATCCGCGCCGCGACCTGAGCCTGCGTCAACGACTGTGCCTCGCGCAGGCGTCGGCGTTCCTTGGGCGGGGGAAGCGGAGTTGCAGGGCTCTGCGTCACAGGGCGCCCCTTCGTACGAAAAAGTACATAAATGTATATTGGGCGACACGGCGGGGGTTCGCCTGTTACGACGGCAAAGCGCGTGTCGTTGGGAGCATGGCGGGCGTGATCCAGATGACCGCTCGTCGATCGCCGTTGTCGTCCCTGCTCACCCGGTTGCGCGACCGATCGCCCGGACTGGCCGCGAGCCTCCTGGGTGGTGCGGTGGCCGCGGGGCTCGGTCTTGGCTCGTTCGCCGTCCTGGTGATGGTGCTGTGGATCAGTTCGCCGTATCCGGACAGCGGGCCCGGGGGTGCGCTGCATGTGGCGGCGGCGCTGTGGCTGCTGGCGCACGGCGTCGAACTGGTCCGCGCCGACACCCTGTCCGGGGTCCCCGCGCCGGTGGGCGTCACGCCGTTGCTGCTGGTCGTGCTGCCCGTGTGGCTGGTGCACCGGGCCGCGCGGGACGCGGTGGAGGGGGAGGAGGCCGTGGTCTCCGGCCGCACCGCCTGGGCGGGCGTCGTGCTCGGCTATCTCGCGGTGGGCGCGGCCGCGGCGGTGTACGCGGCGGGCGGGGTGCTGCGGCCGGACTGGGCATGGACAGGGGTGTGCGTGCCGCTCGTCGCGGTGCCGGCGGCGGGGGCGGGGGTGTGGACGGCGTACGGCCGGCCGCGGGACGCGGTGGACGAGGCGCTGATCCTGATGCCCGCGGGGGTGCGGCGGCTGTTCGTCGGGCCGGAGGCGAGGGGGCGTCTGGACGCGGCGGCGCGGGCGGCCGGGGCCGGTGTGGCCGTGCTGGTCGGGGGCGGATCGTTGCTGCTGGCGGTGTCGCTGGTCTGGCACGGGGGTGCGGCGCGCAGCTCGTTCCTCCAGCTCACGGAGGGGATGTCCGGGCAGTTCGCGGTGCTGCTGCTCTGTCTGGCGCTGATGCCCAACGCGGCGGTGTGGGGCACGGCGTACGCCCTGGGCCCCGGCTTCTCCCTGGGCACAGGCCACGTCGTAGGTCCCCTGGCCTCCTCACCGGCCGCGCTGCTCCCCCCGTTCCCCTTGCTGGCAGCGGTCCCGGCCCCGGGCCCCGGAACAGCGCTCCACTGGGCGGTGGGGGCGATTCCGGTGGCGGCCGGGGTGACGGTGGGGTGGTTCGTGGGGCGGGGGAGCGTAGGTGAGGGGGTCTGGTCCCGGCGGCGGACGGCTGGGGTTGCCCTGTTGGCGGCGTCGTTGTGCGCGGTGGTGACGGCGGGGCTCGCCGGGATGGCGGGTGGGCCGCTGGGGGCGGCGGCGCTCGCGGGGTTCGGGCCGGTGTGGTGGCAGGTGGGGGCGGCGGCGTGGGTGTGGGGCGCGGTGGTGGGGGTGCCGGTGGCGGTGGGGGTGCGGGGTTGGCGGCGCCGGGGGAGGGGCGGCGAGCGGGGGCCGGGGGGCGGGAGGCCGAGGGTCGCGAAGCCCAGGGCGGGGGAGGAACGGGACGCCGGACGGAGCTGGTTCGCGCGGAAGGCGGGGAAGGAGGGGACGGCTTCGCAGGAGGAGCGGAAGCCGTCCTACGACACCGAGTCCTTCGAGCCGTACGACGTCCTGCCCACGGAGCCGGAGCCGGACGCCGCACCGAAGCTGACGCCTTGGCCCACCGACGACCCGACCCGCGAGGCCCGCTGGGCGGCGCTCCGGGAGGCCTCCGGTCAGGGGGACGCCCCCGAGACGCCGTGAGTTCTCCGCTCCCGCCGCCCCTGCCCGTCCCGCCCTCCGAGGGCTGCCGCCCTTCGACCGCGCTGCCAAGGCGCTCCGCTCACGGGCTGGACGCGTGCGCCCCGGTGACGTCAGCTGTTGGCGCCCAGTACTCCCCGCAGCCCCTCCGGCAGGAGGTCTTCGCAGGACTGCTTCGCCTCGTTGGTGAGGGCGTCGTTCGTGCAGGTGTAGTAGTCGCTGTACACCAGCTTCGCCGTGAAGCCCGCCGCCACCAGGACGATGGCCAGGGACGCGGTGACCAGGCCGCTGATCGCCGCCGTCGTCTGGGGGCGGCCGGTCGGCTGCGGGGCCGGGGTGTCGGGGTCGGGGGTGCGGGGCTTGGCGCGGAGGGCGCTGATGCCCCAGTACAGAGCCAGCGCGCCGAGCAGTAGAGCGACGTACGGCCAGCTGAACAGTGCGAAGAAGAAGGCCCACATACCGCACAGCAGGGCGTACCGCGCGCGGCGCTGGGCCGGGTCCGTCGGATCCCAGCGGGTGTTCGTGCCGGGGCTGTTGCCGCCCCCGCCGCCGCTCGGGGTCTCGGGCCCCGCGCCGGGGCGCTCGCCGAAGTTCCCGGAGGACCGGCCGGGCTGGCGGTCGCTCCACTGGCTGCCCCAGGGTGAACCCCCGTCGCCGCCCTCACTGTCACCCGAGCCCGACCCGGAGGCCGGTCGACGCGGCTGCCACGGACGGTCGGGCGTGCCCTCCGGCGGCGGAGCGAACGGGTTGTCATCCCCGGGCCGGGCCGGCCGGGAGGCGCCCGGCTGGGACGACCCGGCGCTGTCCCCGCCCCGCTCGTCGCCGTCGTTGCCGTTGTCGCCGCCCGACGGCGCGTCCGGCGGCGAGGCGGGCCGCTCGCGCAGCAGCACGCCGTGGCGCTCCCCTCCCTGCACCGACTGCGGGGGGAGCGTGAGGAGTCGCAGGCTGCGGTCCGGCATCAAGTGAGCGTCTTCCCCTTGGTGAGTACGGCTGTCTCTTACGAGTGCGACCAGGTCCGTCACTTTGCAGAACGCTCCGCCCTCGGACGGCGTTCCCGACCCGGCCCCTCCCAGACGCTACCTTCCGGCCACGCCCCCGTCCCGTGGGGGCCGCCCGGTGTGCCGGTATCGTTGCTGACGGTCGGCCGCTTCGTAGGCTTCCCCGTATCCGGGGGCCCGAAGCATTCGTACGAACGTACAGAGTCGCGAGCGTACCCGGCCACCGTACCGACGTACCCCCGAGAAAGGCCCTCACCGTGGCTGCCAAGCGCCTAGTCGTGCTGGTCTCCGGATCCGGCACCAACCTCCAGGCGCTGCTCGACGCCATCACCGCCGAGGGCACCGAAGCGTACGGCGCCGAGATCGTGGCGGTCGGCGCCGACCGCGACGGCATCGAGGGCCTGGCCCGCGCCGAGCGCGCCGGCATCCCGACCTTCGTACGAAAGGTCAAGGACTACGGCACCCGCGAGGAGTGGGACGCCGCGCTGGCCGAGGCCGTCGCCGCCCACCGGCCCGACCTCGTCGTCTCCGCCGGGTTCATGAAAATCGTCGGCAAGGAATTCCTCGCGCGGTTCGGCGGGCGGTTCGTCAACACCCACCCCGCTCTCCTCCCCAGTTTTCCCGGCGCCCACGGCGTCCGTGACGCGCTCGCGTACGGCGCCCGGGTCACCGGCTGCACCGTCCACTTCGTCGACGACGGCGTCGACACCGGACCGATCATCGCCCAGGGCGTGGTGGAGGTCCGGGACGAGGACGACGAGAGCGCTCTGCACGAGCGCATCAAGGAAGTCGAGCGCAGGCTGCTCGTCGAGGTCGTGGGGCGGCTCGCCCGCAACGGCTATCGCATTGAGGGACGAAAGGTAGTTATCCAGTGACCGCCGAGAGCAACCAGCGGCCCATCCGTCGCGCACTGGTCAGCGTCTACGACAAGACCGGGCTCGAGGAGCTCGCCCGCGGGCTCCACGAGGCGGGCGTCGAACTCGTCTCCACCGGGTCCACCGCCTCCCGGATCGCCGCCGCCGGCGTCCCCGTCACCAAGGTCGAGGAGCTCACCGGCTTCCCCGAGTGCCTGGACGGCCGCGTCAAGACGCTGCACCCGAAGGTCCACGCCGGCATCCTCGCCGACCTGCGGCTCGACAGCCACCGGCAGCAGCTCGACGAGCTGGGTGTGGCGCCGTTCGACCTGGTCGTCGTGAACCTCTACCCGTTCCGCGAGACCGTCGCCTCGGGCGCGTCGCCTGACGAGTGCGTCGAGCAGATCGACATCGGCGGTCCGTCGATGGTCCGCGCCGCCGCCAAGAACCACCCGTCCGTCGCGGTCGTCACCAGCCCCGAGCGGTACGCCGACGTCCTGGCCGCGGTCAAGGAGGGTGGCTTCGACCTGGCCGCCCGCAAGCGGTTCGCGGCGGAGGCCTTCCAGCACACGGCGGCGTACGACGTCGCGGTGGCGAGCTGGTTCGCCGACGAGTACGCCCCCGTCGACGACTCCCGCTTCCCCGACTTCCTCGGCGCCACCTGGGAGCGCGAGAGCACCCTCCGTTACGGCGAGAACCCGCACCAGCCGGCCGCGCTGTACGTGGACGGCACCGGGGGCGGTCTGGCCCGCGCCGAGCAGCTGCACGGCAAGGAGATGTCGTACAACAACTACACGGACACGGACGCCGCCCGCCGTGCCGCGTACGACCACGACGAGCCGGCCGTCGCGATCATCAAGCACGCCAACCCCTGCGGCATCGCGGTCGGCGCGGACGTCGCCGAGGCGCACCGCAAGGCGCACGCCTGCGACCCGCTGTCGGCGTTCGGCGGAGTGATCGCCGTCAACCGTCCGGTGTCGAAGGAGATGGCGGAGCAGGTCGCGGAGATCTTCACCGAGGTCATCGTCGCGCCGGACTACGAGGAGGGGGCGCTGGAGGCCCTCACCAAGAAG
Organism: Streptomyces sp. NPDC003635; assembly: GCF_053587635.1. Classification (NCBI taxonomy): domain Bacteria; kingdom Bacillati; phylum Actinomycetota; class Actinomycetes; order Kitasatosporales; family Streptomycetaceae; genus Streptomyces; species Streptomyces sp. NPDC003635. The sequence goes on from NZ_JBSFOK010000004.1 coordinate 38,706, forward strand.
AAGAACATCCGTGTGCTGCGCTGTCCCGAGGCTCCGGCCGCCCCGGTCGAGGTCAAGGCGATCGACGGCGGCGCGCTGCTCCAGGTGACCGACCGACTCCAGGCCGAGGGTGACGACCCGGCGAACTGGACCCTGGCCACGGGCGAGGCCCTGTCGGCCGACGAGCTGGCCGAGCTGTCCTTCGCCTGGAAGGCCTGCCGGGCGGTGAAGTCCAACGCCATCCTGCTCGCCAAGGACGGCGCCTCGGTGGGTGTCGGCATGGGCCAGGTCAACCGGGTGGACTCCTGCAAGCTGGCGGTGGAGCGGGCCGGTGCGGAGCGCGCCCGCGGCTCGTACGTCGCCTCGGACGCCTTCTTCCCCTTCCCGGACAACATCGACGTCCTGGGCGAGGCCGGCGTCAAGGCGATCGTCCAGCCGGGCGGCTCGGTCCGCGACGAGCAGGTGGTCGAGGCCGCGAAGAAGGCCGGGATCACGATGTACTTCACGGGGACGCGGCACTTCTTCCACTGACCCGCAAGGCGACTGAACGCGGCACGGGTGCCCCGCTTTCGTGGGGCACCCGTGCCGCGTTCAGGTGCAACCGCCTGACGAAGCCCTGGATCAGGACTGGCGCGAGGCGGTCAGAACCGCGGGCGCTGGAACCACTGCGCGCTGGCCCGCTTGGCCGCGAACACGATCAGCAGGATCGCGACCGCGATGATCAGCAGCCCGATGCCCCACGCGGCGATCATGAAGATGCCGGTGACGATCGCGAACGAGCCGTAGACGATGGAGCAGACCCGGACGCCGTTGCCGCCCTTGGCGTACTGGAGCAGCAGCGCGAGGCCGAGCAGCGCGAAGATGCTCGCGAGGCCGATGAAGAAGACGAGGATGCCCTTGCCGAGGTCGGCGATGGCCTCGGCCTGCGAGTTACCGCTGAGGTCGGCCTCCGCCACGATCTCGTCCCACTCGGTCAGGCTGTAGCCGTACAGCCCGGCGATGACCGCGTGCGCCAGCACGATGATGCCGAGCATGATCTGCGCGGCGCGCGTGATGCCGGGCATCTGGACCGGGCCGGCCGGCGGGTAGCCGTAGCCCTGCATCGGAGGAGCGGACGGGTAGGCCCCGTACTGCGGCGGGGTCCCGGGCGGGGCCTGCTGCGGGTAGCCGTAACCGGGGGCCGGGGGCTGCTGCTGGGGCGGGGGCCCGTACGGGCTGTTCGGGTCGCCGAAACTCATGGCGGTGTTCCTCCGTGTGACCGAAAGGTGCGGGGACGTCGAGCGGCACGGTTCGGAGGAAGGTTCAACAGATGCGGTTCGTCCCCCCGGTACTGCCCGCGGCACTGTGGCGACAATCGTTCTTCAGTGGCCGGTTCGTTGTCCAGCCGCAATCCCTATGTGTTGTGCAAGTGCAACCTCGCTGATCATGGGCACGACCCCGACGCGGATACGGCCGGACCGGCGGCCGGGACCCGGATTGGAACCGGGACCCCGTCATCCGCGAGGATGGGCCCATGACCGCCCAGATTCTCGATGGCAAGGCCACCGCAGCCGCGATCAAGTCCGATCTGACCGCCCGCGTGGCGGCGCTGAAGGAGAAGGGCGTCACGCCCGGCCTCGGCACGATCCTGGTCGGGGAGGACCCCGGCAGCCAGAAGTACGTCGCCGGCAAGCACCGCGACTGCGCCCAGGTCGGCATCGCCTCCATCCAGCGCGAACTGCCCGCCACCGCCACGCAGGAGGAGATCGAGGCGGTCGTCCGCGAGCTGAACGAGGACCCGGCCTGCACCGGCTACATCGTCCAACTGCCGCTCCCCAAGGGCATCGACGAGAACCGCATCCTCGAACTGATGGACCCGGACAAGGACGCCGACGGCCTGCACCCGATGAACCTCGGCCGCCTGGTCCTGAACGAGCCGGCCCCCCTGCCCTGCACCCCCAACGGCGTGCTCACCCTGCTGCGCCGCTACGGCGTGGAGATCAAGGGCGCCGAGGTCGTGGTCGTGGGCCGTGGCGTGACCATCGGCCGCCCGATGCCCCTGCTGCTCACCCGGCGCAGCGAGAACGCCACGGTGACCCAGTGCCACACGGGGACGCGGGATCTGTCGTCGCACCTCAAGCGCGCCGACATCATCATCGCCGCCGCCGGTTCCGCCCACCTGATCCGCCCCGAGGACGTCAAGCCGGGGGCGGCCGTCCTCGACGTCGGTGTCTCGCGCAGCGCCGAGGGCAGGATCGTGGGCGACGTCGACCCGGGCGTGGCGGAGGTGGCGGGCTGGATCTCCCCGAACCCCGGCGGCGTCGGCCCGATGACCCGGGCCCAGCTGCTGGTCAACGTGGTCGAGGCGGCGGAGCGCAGTGTCGCCCGATAACCAGGAGAACGCGGCGGTGGACCCGGCCGAGGCGCGGGAGAGGGCCGGTGCGGCGGACGCGGGGGCGCGGGACGCCGCCCCCGGGCTGAGTCGTGACGCCGCCGAGGGGCGGGATGCCGTGGGGTCCCGTGACGCCGCCGACGTGTCCGACGAGATCGAGACGCGGGACCCTGTCAGCGCCCTCGACGAGATCGAGGTGCGGGACCCCATCAGCGCGCCCGACGCCGAGGGCCGGCCGCGCCGTGCGACCCGCCGCTTCCCGCTGTTCACGCGGGACACGGCCCGTCCCGAGGGCGGCGGCCGGGCGGCCCCCGGGGACGCCCCGGCGCCGGCCCGGCAGTGGCCGATCCTGCTGGTGCTGGTCCTGGTCGGCCTGGGTCTGCTGCTGACCGCCCTGGACACCTTCCGCGTCGGCACGCTGCTGATCGGTGTCGCGCTGCTGCTCGGCGGGGCGCTGCGCTGGCTGCTGCCCGACGTCGGCATGCTCGCGGTCCGCTCCCGCTTCACCGACATCGTCACGTACGGCGTGCTCGGCACGGCGATCGCCCTGCTGGCGCTGATGGTGCAGCCGGACCCGTGGCTGGAGATCCCCTTCCTGAAGGACACCCTGCACTTCACGGTCAGCAACTGAGACGCGCGTACGACGACGGCCCGTCCTCTCCCCCGAGTAAGGACGGGCCGCCGTCGTCTTCACCTTCGTGCACCGGGAAGGGCCTGTTCAACGACTGTCAGTGCGCTGTGGCACAGCGGTGACCGTTCCGGAACGTCGGGAACCGAAGCGACATCGCGGGCCGTCATCCGAGTCGTCCGGTTCGGCCTCCCGCCGGGCCGGGCTCGCCCGATCCGTACCGGAGGCAGGGCGGTGATGCTGGGGTGAACAGGCCGGATTCGCGTGCCCTGAGTGACCGTACATGTGCGTTCTGTGTGGCGATGTGTTGACAAGTTTGCGGATTTGGAAGGAAGTCGTTCGACAGTCGGGCTAGCGTGGCCAATCGGGACGGTCCGGGACGTCCTGCACGGCTGTCAGCGCTTGCCGCGGGGGGAGAGCGGCCGCAGGGGAACGGGCGGTGGGAGACTGGACCGCGGCCCGGTGGGCGTGCGACCGTGCATGCCCACGGCCCCCTTGCTCCCGTGCGCCCCCACCCGGGGACCTGAGATCCTGACTGGGCGACACGCGCGGGGGAAGAGACAGCACGGACCGGGGGGAAGAGGGGGGAAGCAATGCCTCGTTGGAGGGCCTTGCCGGATGAACTGGATCCGCAGGTCAGGGAGTTCGCCAGCCAGCTGCGCCGGCTGGTGGACCGCAGTGGACTGAGCGTCGCGGCGGTCGCCGACCGGACGGGCTACAGCAAGACGTCCTGGGAGCGGTATCTGAACGGGCGGCTGCTGGCGCCCAAGGGTGCGATCGTCGCACTCGCCGAGGTGACCGGGACCAATCCGATTCACCTCACCACCATGTGGGAGCTGGCCGAGCGGGCGTGGAGCCGTTCGGAGATGCGGCACGACATGACCATGGAGGCGATCCGGATCTCCCAGGCGCGCGCCGCGCTCGGGGAGTTCGGCGCGCCTCCGGCGAACGCCAAGGGCGGCAGGACGGCCCGCAAGAGCGGCAGCGCGACGGCGACGCCGGGCATCGCGGGACCGGCGGGAGTGGCCCCCACGGTGCCGCCGCAGTCGACGGGACCGGGGGCGGGGACCGTCCGGGACTCGGGCGCGATCCGGGACTCCGGTGCGGTCCGGGATGCGGGTGCGGTCCGGGACTCCGGTGCTGTTCGGGACGCGGCGGAGGAGTCGGCGTCGTCGTCGGGCGGCAACTCGTGGGGCGTCGCGGGCTACCGGGGTCCGTCGAGGGCGGGCGCGAGCGGCACGGGCGGAAGCGGGATCGGCGGAACGGGCGGCGGTACGAGGCCTTCGGCGCCCTCCGCCTCCTCCGCTCCCTCCACCCCCTCCGCTCCTTCCTACGGCGAACCGCCGCGGACGCCGCGGCCGGGCGCCGGGCCCTCGGGCGAGGGCAGGGGCAAGCGGCGGCTGACGATGTTCCTCGCGGGCGTCGTGGGCGTGCTGGTCGTGGTCGCGGCGGCCTTCTTCCTGACGGACCGGGGCGACGGCAAAGAGAACGAGGGCGGTGCGAAGTCCCCGTCGCCGACGGTGACGACGGACCAGAACCTCCCGCCCGGGGTGAAGTGCAGCGGGGACTCGTGCACGGGCAAGGACGCCGAGAGCATGGGCTGCAGCGGCGACCTGGTGACCACGGCCAAGACGGCCACCGTCGGCACCGCGGTCGTGGAGGTCCGCTACAGCGAGACCTGCAATGCGGCCTGGGGTCGCGTCACGCAGGCGGCGGAGGGCGACGAGGTCCGGGTGACGGTCGGCAAGACGGAACAGACCGGAAAGATCACGGTCACCGGCGACACCATCGCGTACACCCCGATGGTCGCGGTCAAGGACGCGGGCGACGCCACGGCGTGCGTGACCCTGGCGGCGGGCGAAGAGGGCTGCACGCAGTAGGAGCGCGGCTGAGTGGGGGTGCGGTCGTCGACCGGCGCGGCGGGGGTGAAAGAAATCCCCCCGCCGCAGGAATAGTTCCGGCCGACGCGGGCACGCGCTCCGTACCCCCACGGGAGTCCGGCACCCCGGTACCCCCACCAGGCGGCCGCCCAGGTCCTTCCCTCTCCCGGATCGGGCGGCCGCCCCTTTTTCGGGGGTCTGTGGGGTGGGCCACACCGACCTGGACGTCCGGCATCCCGGATGCGCGATAGCCTGACCGCTGGATCTCTCTTGACGCCAAGAGATCGATCAAACGTCCGGGGCAGGGACGCCCCACCGCCAGCTGTCATACGGAGAACGCCATGACCCGCACTCCCGTGAACGTCACCGTCACCGGCGCGGCCGGCCAGATCGGTTACGCCCTGCTCTTCCGCATCGCCTCCGGCCAGCTGCTCGGCGCGGACGTGCCGGTCAAGCTGCGCCTCCTGGAGATCACGCCCGCGCTGAAGGCCGCCGAGGGCACGGCCATGGAGCTGGACGACTGCGCGTTCCCGCTGCTGCAGGGCATCGAGATCACCGACGACCCGAACGTCGCCTTCGACGGCTCCAACGTCGCCCTCCTCGTCGGTGCCCGCCCCCGCACCAAGGGCATGGAGCGCGGCGACCTCCTCGAGGCCAACGGCGGCATCTTCAAGCCGCAGGGCAAGGCCATCAACGACCACGCGGCGGACGACATCAAGGTCCTCGTGGTCGGCAACCCGGCCAACACCAACGCCCTGATCGCCCAGGCCTCCGCCCCGGACGTACCGGCCGAGCGCTTCACCGCGATGACCCGCCTCGACCACAACCGCGCGCTGACCCAGCTCGCGAAGAAGACGGGCTCGACGGTCGCCGACATCAAGCGTCTGACGATCTGGGGCAACCACTCCGCCACCCAGTACCCGGACATCTTCCACGCCACGATCGCGGGCAAGAACGCCGCCGAGGTCGTCAACGACGAGAAGTGGCTGGCCGACGACTTCATCCCGACCGTCGCCAAGCGCGGTGCGGCCATCATCGAGGCCCGTGGCGCCTCCTCCGCCGCCTCGGCCGCCAACGCCGCCATCGACCACGTCTACTCGTGGGTCAACGGCACCGCCGACGGCGACTGGGTGTCCATGGGCATCCCGTCGGACGGCTCCTACGGCGTCCCGGAGGGCCTCATCTCCTCCTTCCCCGTCACCTGCAAGGACGGCAAGTACGAGATCGTCCAGGGCCTGGAGATCAACGAGTTCTCCCGCTCCCGCATCGACGCCTCCGTCGCCGAGCTGGCGGAGGAGCGCGACGCCGTCCGCGGCCTCGGCCTCATCTGAGCCCCACCGCGTAAGTCCACAGGCCCCGTTCTGGTTTCCGCCGGAACGGGGCCTGTGGCCCGTTCTGCCGCTACCGTCGGAAAAGCGTTGCCGGCACGGCGAGTCGGGGGGTTCGCGATGAGCGGATGGGGACACGACCCGAGCGAGGAGCGCGGCCAGGCTCACTGGTCGTCCGCGGAGACCCAGACCTACGGCGGTTTCGCCTCCGCCCCCGCACCCTCCCCGCCTCCGTCCCGCGCCCCCCGGCTGCTCCTGGCCCTCCTGGCCGCGGTCGTCCTGGGCGTGGGCGTAGGCGCCGGAGTCTGGGCCCTCCTCCAGGACGACGGTGGCACCGCACCCGTCGCCACCCCGCCCGCGGACGTCGCCACCGCACCCGTCGCCACCCCGCCCACGGACGTCGCCACCGCCCCGTCCTCCTCCGCAGCGGCCACCCCGGGCTACCGCCGCGCCCAGGATCCCGTCGGCTACACCCTCCTCGTCCCCGAGGACTGGATCCGCCGTCAGCAACAGGGCCAGGAGGCCCCGGTCGTCTACTACGACGCCCCCGACGACGGCCGCCAACTGCAGATCTTCAAAGTCAGCGAGCGCACTTACGAGGAGTCCCTGGCGCAGGCCGAGACCGCCCCCGGCTACGGCTTCGCCGCCCGCACCGGCTACCGCGCCCTCGCCCGTGACTCGGGTCCCGGCTTCGAAGAGCTCACCTACCGCTACGACGACGAGGACAAAGGCCCCCGCCTGGTCGTCGACCACCGTTTCGAGGCCGCCGACGGCACGCCGTACGCGATCCGCGCCAGCGGCCCCGAGGACCTGCCCCCGGACCAGGTCCGTGCCCCCCTCACCACCGCCCTGACGTCGTTCTGCCCCACGGGGGCGAACTGCCCGTGACGATTCGGGCATGTCCAGGGAACCGGCTCGGGTGTCCGTGCTTCCGCCTAGGGTGCCTCGCATGAGTGAGCACAGCGAGATCCCGCTTGAACCCCCGATCGCCGGGGACGAGGCCGACACCCTGGTCGGCTCCCTGGAGCGGCAGCGCCGCATCTTCGCCTGGAAGTGCGAGGGTCTGGACGCGGCGGGCCTGACCGCGCGGCTCGCGCCGTCGGCCCTGACCGTGGGCGGGCTGCTCAAGCATCTGGCGCTCGTGGAGGCCGAGTACTTCACGGTGCGGCTGCTGGGGCAGGACCCGGGCCCGCCGTGGAACGACGTGGACTGGGACGCCGAGCCCGACTGGGAGTGGCGTTCGGCCGCCCGGAACAGCCCCGAGGAGCTGTACACGCTCTGGCGAGAGACGGTGGCCGGCTCCCGCGCGAACATACGCAAGGCGCTCGCGCAGGGCGGCCCCGACCAGCTCGTCGCCCACAAGTCCCGCGACGGCGAGTCCCCGAGCCTGCGCCGCCTGCTCATCGACATCGTCGAGGAGTACGCCCGCCATCTCGGCCAGCTGGACCTGATCCGCGAGTCGATCGACGGCCGGGTGGGGGAGGACCCGCCGGAGGACTACCGGCCCTTCTGACCTCACACGCTCCGCAACTCCTCCTCCAGCCTGTCGACGTCGACCGACTCGTCCGCCGGAGGGGTCTCGGACGGGACCGGTTCGTCGTAGGCGGAGAAGGCCAGCGTCACGTCGACGCCGTCGCCCCGCTGGGTCGCCTCGACCAGGAGGTGCGGCGCGTCGGAGGTGACGTACAGCGTGGTGCGCGCGCCGTCGAGATCGCCGGTGAGCGGTACGACCTCGGTGCCGTCCCGCGTGGTCTCCTCGCCCTTCTTCAGGGCGGTTGCCCCGGGTGAGGAGCCGGTGCCGACGTCCCGCTGGAAGTTGTTCAGGTCGCAGGTGTCGGCCATGCCCTTGAGCAGCGCGTCCTCCGTGGAACCGTGCAGGTAGCGGTTCTCGAACAGCTCCGCGACCGCGGCGCCCTCGCCGCCCGGCACCTGCGCCTTCCAGAACGCGGTGTCGGGCTTCAACCACACCTCTTCGCCGCGCTTGACGATCTCGACGCTGCCACCGTCCGCGCCCATCTCCATCGTGCCGGCGCAGTTGCCGTCCCGGTCCAGGGACAGATCCATCGAGGTCGGCTGGGTTCTGCTCTTCTCCGCCTCCGCGCCGCGGTCCGTCAGTTTCAGACGGACCGACTTCGCGTCCAGGAGGTTGCGCTCCGCCTCGTCGGCGAGCTGCCGCGCGCTGGGATCGTCACCCGCGGCCGCCGCCGGGGCCAGCAGCAGCGTCGCGCTCACCGCGACGGCCGAGATCAGCGCCCGTCCGGCCATGGACGTCACCTCCGTGGGTGCGCGACCCCCGTGGTGCGCGGCCTCCGTGGCCCGCATCACGCCCTCAGCGTACGGTTCGCCCTATTTGCCCGCATGTTCAGTGACGCCGCCCACTTTCGGCCTCGATTTGCGCATGCCCGCGACGGGCTCTGGGCAGGTGGTGCCGGTCCCCGAAGGTGACACCTCTGTCACTCAGGGGCACTGAACAGGAACGGAAGGCAATACCGATCATGGCAAGGCAGCACGAACGACGGACGATCCATGTCGACGGCGAGTGGCGGGAGTCGATCTCCGGGGCCACCCGCGACATCATCGACCCAGCGGTCGCCCGGCCCTTCGCCGTGGTCGCCGAAGGCGACGAGAAGGACACCGACCTGGCGGTCGAGGCCGCCCGGCGCGCGTTCGACGAGGGGGAGTGGCCCCGCACCCCCGTCGCCGAACGCGCCGCCCTCCTGCGCCGCGTCGCCGACCTCCTGGCCCGCGACCGAGAGGAACTCGGCGCCCTGGAGAGCCGCGACGCGGGCAAGACCCTCGAGGAGGGCCGTGTCGACATCGACTGCGTCGCCGACGCCTTCCGCTACTTCGCCGACCTCGTCGCCGCCGAGGCGCCGGGTCGGGTGGTGGACGCGGGCTCGGTCGACGTCCACAGCGTCGTCGTGCACGAACCGGTCGGCGTGTGCGCCCTGATCACGCCCTGGAACTACCCCCTCCTCCAGGCCAGTTGGAAGATCGCGCCCGCGCTCGCCGCCGGCAACACCTTCGTGGTCAAGCCGAGCGAGATCACTCCGATGACGACCGTCGCGCTGATCGACCTGCTGACGGAGGCGGGCCTGCCCGCCGGAGTCGCGAACATCGTCACGGGCCCCGGCCACTCCGTGGGCGCCCGCCTCGCCGAGCACCCCGTCGTCGACCTCGTCTCCTTCACCGGCGGCCTGGTCAGCGGTGTCAAGGTGGCGCAGGCGGCGGCCGTCTCGGTGAAGAAGGTCGCCCTCGAACTCGGTGGCAAGAACCCCAACGTCGTCTTCGCCGACGCCTGCGCCACCGAGGAGGGCTTCGACACCGCCGTGGACCAGGCCCTCAACGCCGCCTTCATCCACAGCGGCCAGGTCTGCTCGGCCGGCGGTCGCCTCATCGTCGAGGAGTCGGTGCGGGAGCGCTTCGTCACCGAACTCGCCCGCCGGGCCGCCCTTATCCGGCTGGGCCGGGGCAGCGATGACGGCGTCGAGTGCGGCCCCCTCGTCTCCGAGCAGCAGCGCGCGAAGGTCGAGTCGTACGTCGCCTCCGCGCTCGCCGAAGGCGCGGTCCTGCGCACCGGCGGCAAGCGCCCGGAAGGTCTCGGCGAGGGGTACTTCTACGAGCCGACCGTCCTCGACGCCTGCCACCGCGAGATGAAGGTCGTCCGCGAGGAGGTCTTCGGTCCGGTCCTCACCGTCGAGACCTTCCGCACCGAGGACGAGGCCGTCGCGCTCGCCAACGACACCGAGTACGGCCTCGCGGGCGCCGTCTGGACCGCCGACGCGGGCCGCGCCCGCCGGGTCGCCGGGCGGCTGCGCCACGGCACCGTCTGGATCAACGACTTCCACCCCTACCTCCCGCAGGCGGAGTGGGGCGGCTTCGGCAAGAGCGGCGTCGGCCGTGAGCTGGGCCCGTCCGGGCTCGCCGAGTACCGCGAGAGCAAGCACGTCTACCAGAACCTCGCGCCCAAGCCCGTCCGTTGGTTCGCGGGCTGACCCCCCGGCGAACCAGGCCGGCCGCTTCCCGAAGCCGGCCGCCTCCTTCCTCCCCGCATCCCCATGGAGCGATCCCCCATGTCCGAGAACACGCATGTCTACGACTACGTCGTCATCGGCGGCGGCACCGCGGGCTCCGTCATCGCCTCCCGGCTGACCGAGAACCCCGATGTCACCGTCGCCGTCATCGAGGGCGGCCCGAGCGACGTCGACCGTGACGACGTCCTGACCCTGCGCCGCTGGATGGGCCTGCTCGGCGGCGAACTGGACTACGACTACCCGACCACCGAACAGCCACGCGGCAACTCCCACATCCGGCACAGCCGCGCCCGTGTCCTCGGTGGCTGCTCGTCCCACAACACCCTGATCGCGTTCAAGCCGCTGCCGTCCGACTGGGACGAGTGGGAGGAGGCCGGCGCCAAGGGCTGGGGCGCCGTGCCGATGGAGGCGTACTACGCCCGGCTGCTGAACAACATCGTCCCGGTGGACGAGAAGGACCGGAACGCCATCGCCCGCGACTTCGTCGACGCGGCCCAGTCGGCGCTCGGTGTCCCGCGGGTGGAGGGCTTCAACCAGAAGCCGTTCACCGAGGGCGCCGGCTTCTTCGACCTCGCCTACCACCCCGAGGACAACAAGCGGTCCTCCGCCTCGGTGGCGTATCTGCACCCGGTGATGGACGAGCGCCCGAACCTGACGATCCTGCTGGAGACCTGGGCGTACAAGCTGCGACTCGACGGGACCCGGGCCGAGGGCGTGCACGTCCGCGCCAAGGACGGCGAGGAGTTCTTCGTCCGCGCCCGCAACGAGGTGCTGCTGTGCGCGGGCGCCGTGGACTCGCCCCGCCTGCTGCTGCACTCGGGCATCGGCCGCCGCGAGGACCTTGAGGCGCTCGGCATACCCGTCGCCCTCGACCTGCCGGGCGTGGGCGAGAACCTGCTCGACCACCCCGAGTCCGTGATCGTCTGGGAGACGAACGGCCCCATCCCGGAGAACTCCGCGATGGACTCCGACGCGGGCCTGTTCGTGCGCCGCGACCCCGAACACGCGGGCCCCGACCTGATGTTCCACTTCTACCAGATCCCGTTCACGGACAACCCGGAACGCCTCGGCTACGAACGCCCGGAGTTCGGCGTCTCGATGACCCCGAACATCCCCAAGCCGAAGTCCCGCGGCCGTCTCTACCTGACGAGCCCGGACCCCTCGGTCAAGCCGGCCCTGGACTTCCGCTACTTCACCGACGAGGACGACTACGACGGTCGCACGCTGGTCGACGGCATCCGCATCGCCCGCGAGATCGCCAGGACCGAGCCGCTGGCCGGCTGGCTCAAGCGGGAGGTCTGCCCCGGCCCGGAGGTCGTCGGCGACGCGGAGCTGAGCGAGTACGCCCGTAAGGTCGCGCACACCGTCTACCACCCGGCGGGCACCTGCCGGATGGGCGCCGAGGACGACGAACTCGCCGTGGTGGACCCGCAGTTGAGGATCCGCGGCCTGGAGGGCATCCGGATCGCGGACGCCTCCGTCTTCCCCACCATGCCCGCCGTGAACCCGATGATCGGCGTGCTCATGGTCGGGGAGCGCGCCGTCGACCTGATCGGTGGTGAGGCGTGATGAGTACTCCGGTCTTCTCCGTACAAGGGCTCTGGAAGGTCTTCGGGCCGAAGGCGGACCGCGTCCCGGCGGACCCCGCACTCGCCGCACTGGCCCCCGCCGACCTCCGCGCCCGCACCGGCTGCACGGCCGCGGTCCGGGACGTCTCCTTCGACGTCCACAAGGGCGAGGTCTTCGTGGTGATGGGCCTGTCCGGCTCGGGCAAGTCCACCCTGGTCCGCTGCCTCACCCGGCTCATCGAACCGACCTCCGGCACGATCGCCATCGACGGCGAGGACGTCCGCGCGATGGACAAGTCCCGGCTGCGCGAACTGCGCCGCCACCGGGCCGCGATGGTCTTCCAGCACTTCGGCCTGCTGCCGCACCGCACGGTCCTCGACAACGTGGCGTACGGCCTGGAGATCCAGGGCGTGAGCAAGGCCGAGCGCCGTGAACGCGCCGCCGAGGTCGTGGCGAAGGTCGGCCTGGCGGGCATGGAGAGCCGCAGGCCGAGCCAGCTCTCCGGCGGCCAGCGCCAGCGGGTGGGCCTGGCCCGCGCCCTGGCGGCCGACCCCGAGGTGCTGCTCTTCGACGAGCCCTTCAGCGCCCTGGATCCGCTGATCCGCCGGGACATGCAGGAGGAGGTCGTCCGCCTGCACCGCGAGGAGGGCCGCACGATGGTCTTCATCACCCACGACCTCAGCGAAGCCCTCAAGCTCGGCGACCGCATCGCCCTGATGAGAGACGGCGAAGTCGTCCAGCTGGGCACGCCGGAAGAGATCGTCGGCTCCCCGGCCGACGACTACGTCCGCGCATTCGTCCGCGACGTCCCTCGCGAGCAGGTCCTGACGGTCCGCACGGCGATGCGCCCCGCGTCCGCCCACGAGGCCGGCAACGGCCCGGCGGTCCCCCCGACCGCCACGGTGTCGGAGGCCATCGAGGCGGTGGCCCGAGCGGGCACCCCGGCACGCGTGGTGGACGAGGGCCGCTGCGTGGGCGTGGTGGACTCGGACGGCCTGCTGGACGTGGTGGCGGGGGTCACCCCGAGAACGGGAGCCGACGGGGCGGCCGTCGCGTCCCCCGTGGCCGCGGGCAGTCGTGCCGCTGGGGCGGCACCCGTCCCGAAGCAAGGCGCACCCCGCCGGCCCGGGCAGGCGACCTTCCCCGACGCCGACACCACTCCGGAGCCGGTCTGATGGCAACGATCACCGCACCGACCCCGGGCACCCTCCCGCGCCTGCTCCGGAACAGGCCCGCCACCAAGCTCGCCGTCCTGGCCCTCGCCGCCGCGATCCTCGTCCCCCTCGCCCACGCCCGCTGGGGCGGTGGCACCTGGCCGAGCGCCCTCACCGTCGACCTCACCAACCCGCTCACCACCACCAGCGACTGGATCATCGACAACAGGGACAGCCACCCCCTGTTCCTGTACTTCCTCGGCCACGTCAGCAACGCGGTCGTCCTCGCCGTACGCGCCGTCTACCTGCTCCTCCTCGCCGCGGGCTGGGCAGGCACCACCGCCCTCGCCGCCCTCGTCGCCTGGCGCACCGCGGGCCCGAGGCTCGCCCTGGGCACCGCCGCGGCCTTCCTGACCTGCGGCGCCCTCGGCATGTGGATACCGACCATGCAGACCCTCGCCCTGATGGTCGTCGCGGTCCTCGCCTCCGTCGCCGTAGGCGCCGTCCTCGGCCTCGCCGCGGGCCTGTCGGACCGGACGGACCGGGCCCTGCGTCCGGTCCTGGACACCATGCAGGTCCTCCCCGCCTTCGCCTACCTCCTCCCGGTCGTCCTGGTCTTCGGCATCGGCGTCCCCGCCGCCGTCCTCGCGACCGTCGTCTACGCCGCCCCGCCCATGGCCCGCCTCACCGCCCTGGGTCTGCGCGGCGCCGACCAGGAGGTCCTGGAGGCGGTGGACTCCCTCGGCGCGACCGCCCGCCAGCGCCTGTTCACCGCCCGCATCCCGCTGGCCCGCAAGGAACTCCTCCTCGGCGTGAACCAGACGATCATGATGGCGCTGTCCATGGCCGTCATCGCCTCCGTCATCGGCGCCGGCGGCCTCGGCGACCGCGTCTACCAGGCGCTGGCCTCGGTCGACGTGGGCGCCGCCCTCGCGGCCGGCATCCCGATCGTGCTGCTCGCGGTCGTCCTGGACCGCGTCACGGCCGCCGCGGGCGACGGCACCGAGCGCCGCACGGGCCGGGCGGGACAGGCGTACGCCCTGATCACCGTGCTCGCCGTCGCCGTTGCCGGACGCCTCACGGGCCGGCTCGACTGGCCCGAGGCCTGGGAGCTGAACATCGCCGAGCCGGTCAACCGGGCCGTCGACTGGATGACCGCCCACCTCTACTCCGGCGTCCCCGTCCTCGGCGGCACCGCGGACTGGGCGGCCCACTTCACCACCTGGGTCCTGGACCCCGTACGCGACGGCCTTCAGTGGCTGCCCTGGTGGGCCGTGCTGCTCGTCGTCGCCGCCCTCGCCTGGCTGATCGGCACCTGGCGCACCGCGCTCACCGCGACCCTCGCCATGGCCGCCATCGGCGTCCTCGGCGTGTGGGAGCCGTCGCTCGACACGCTGTCCCAGGTGCTCGCGGCCGTCGCGGTGACCCTCGTCCTGGGCGTGGCCGTCGGTGTGGCCGCGGCCCGCAGCGATCGTGTGGACCGCGTCCTGCGCCCGGTGCTGGACGTCTTCCAGACGATGCCGCAGTTCGTGTACCTGATCCCGGTCGTCGCCCTCTTCGGCGTCGGCCGTGCCCCCGCGGTCGCCGCGGCCGTCGTGTACGCGCTGCCCGCCGTCGTCCGCATCACCGCGCAGGGCCTGCGCCAGGTCGACCCCGCGGCGCTGGAGTCGGCCCGCTCGCTCGGCGCCACCCCCGCCCAGCAGCTGTGGCAGGTCCAACTCCCGCTCGCCAGGCGCTCCTTGCTGCTCGCGGTCAACCAGGGCGTGGTCCTGGTTCTCGCGGTCGTCATCATCGGCGGCCTGGTCGGCGGTGGCGCGCTCGGCTACGACGTCGTCTTCGGCCTCGCCCAGGGCGACCTGGCGACGGGTCTGGTGGCCGGTGCCGCGATCGTCTGCCTCGGCCTGATGCTCGACCGGGTCACCCAGCCGACGGAACGCCGACCGAAGAAGGGAGTGTGACATGCGCGTCCGTATCACCACGACCGCCGCGGTGGGCGCCCTCCTGCTGCTCACCGGCTGCGGCGCCGCCGACATGACCCAGCAGGCCTCGCCGTTCGCGAACGCCCAGGGCGCGAAGACCGTGACCCTCTCGGTGCAGTCCTGGGTGGGCGCCCAGGCCAACGTGGCCGTCGCCCAGTACCTGCTGGAGCACGAGCTCGGCTACCGCGTCGACACCGTCCAGATCGACGAGGTCCCCGCCTGGGACGCGCTCAGCCAGGGCCGGGTCGACGCGATCCTGGAGGACTGGGGCCACCCCGACCAGGAACAGCGGTACGTCAAGGACAAGCGGACCATCGTGAACGGCGGCGGACTCGGCGTCACCGGCCACATCGGCTGGTACGTCCCGACGTACTTCGCGAAGCAGCACCCCGACGTCACCGACTGGAAGAACCTCAACAAGTACGCCGACCGGCTCCGCACCCCGGAGAGCGGCGGCAAGGGCCAGCTGATGGACGGCTCGCCCTCCTACGTCACCAACGACAAGGCACTGGTGAAGAACCTCGACCTGGACTACCAGGTGGTGTTCGCCGGTTCCGAGGCCGCCCAGATCACCCAGATCAGGCAGTTCGCCAAGGAGAAGAAGCCCTTCCTGACCTACTGGTACGCCCCCCAGTGGCTCTTCAAGAAGGTCCCCATGACCGAGGTGAAGCTGCCGGCGTACAAGGAGGGCTGCGACGCGGACCCGGAGAAGGTCGCCTGCGCCTACCCGCACACCCCGCTGCAGAAGTACCTCAACGCCGACTTCGCCAAGGACGGCGGCCGGGCGGCGGACTTCCTCAAGAAGTTCAAGTGGACGACCGAGGACCAGAACGAGGTCTCCCTCATGATCGCCGACCAGAAGCTGACCCCCGAGGAGGCGGCGAGGAAGTGGGTGGACGGCCACGAGTCCACCTGGCGGTCGTGGCTGTCCTGACGGTCACTTCAGCGGCGCGGCGGTCCCTTCGGCCGCCCGCCGCCGCAACCACGGCCCGAACGTGACCCGCGTGGCCCCCGGCCCGCAGCAGGGGCCGGGCAGGTCGGGGGTGCCCCCACGCCCTCAAGGCAGTGGGGGAGGGACGGCCTGGGCCGGTCGCCGGGGCAGGGCCCGGAGGATCTCGCTCCGGTCCGTCACCGCCGGCCCGGCCGGTAGTGCCCCGGCGTCATCCGGCAGGTCACGCCGAACCGGTTCCAGGCGTTGATCACCGTGATCGCGGCGATCAGCTGGGCCAGCTCGGCCTCCTCGAAGTGCGCGGCCGCCTTCGCGAACACCTCGTCCGGCACGAAACCGTCCGTGAGCACGGTGACCGCCTCGGTCAGGGCGATCGCCGCGAGCTCCTTCTCGGTGTAGAAGTGCGCCGACTCCGCCCAGGCCGAGAGCTGGATGATCCGCTCCACGCTCTCCCCGGCCCCGAGCGCGTCCTTGGTGTGCATGTCGAGGCAGAACGCGCACTGGTTGAGCTGCGACGCCCGGATCTTCACCAGCTCCAGCAGCTTCGGGTCCATGCCCCGCCGGGCGGCGGCGTCCAGCCGGACCATGGCCTTGTAGACCTCGGGAACATGCTCGGCCCACTTGAGCCGCTGGGGGTGCTCGGGGGCGTACTCGACGGAGGCGGTGGAAGCGGCGGGGGCGGTGTGATCAGTGGTCGTCGTCATGCCTCGACCCTACGAACCCAGAGGCCCAGGAGTATGGTCCATTTACATGGCGAACACGTGGGCCACTTCCTCGGCGCTGGGCATCGACCTCCACCTGGAGCCGGCCACCGGACCGGGGCTGCGCCGGGGCCTCACCGACGCCCTTCGCGAGGCGGTCCGCACCGGACGGCTGGCCCCCGGCACCCGGCTGCCGTCCTCCCGCTCCCTCGCCGCCGACCTCGGCATCGCCCGCAACACCGTCGCCGACGCCTACGCCGACCTCGTCGCCGAGGGCTGGCTCACCGCCCGCCAGGGCTCGGGCACCCGCGTCGCCGAGGGCCGCTCCACCCCTCCCACGACCGCCACTCCGGCCCGCCGCACCAGCCCCGGCCCCACCCACGACCTCGCCGCGGGCCGCCCCGACCTCTCCGCCTTCCCCCGTACCGAGTGGCTCAAGGCGGCCCGCCGAGCCCTGACCGCAGCTCCCCACGACGTCCTCGGCTACGGCGACCCCCGCGGCCGGATCGAGCTGCGCACCGCCCTCGCCACCTATCTCTCCCGGGCGAGAGGCGTCCGTGCCGACCCCGAACGCATCGTCGTGTGCGCGGGATTCGCCCACGGCCTGCGCCTCCTCGGCACGGTCCTGCGAGCCCGCGGCGCACGAACGATCGCCGTCGAGTCCTACGGACTCCCCGAGCACCGCAAGGTGCTGACCGGGACGGGCCTCGCGACCACCCCGCTCCCCTTCGACGAACTCGGCACGGATCCGGGCGCGTCGGCGGACGCAGGCGCGGTCCTGCTCACCCCCGCCCACCAGTTCCCGATGGGCGCCGTACTCCACCGCGCCCGGCGCGCCGCCGTCGTGGACTGGGCCCGGCGCACCGGTGGCCTGATCCTGGAGGACGACTACGACGGCGAGTTCCGCTACGACCGCCAGCCCGTCGGCGCCCTCCAGGGCCTGGACCCCGAGCACGTCGTCTACCTCGGCACCGCCAGCAAGTCCCTGGCCCCCGGACTGCGACTGGCCTGGCTGGTCCTGCCGCCGCACCTGGTGGAGGCGGTGACCGCGGCCAAGGGCGACGTGGACACCTGCGGGGTGCTCGACCAGCTGACCCTGGCCGAGTTCCTCACCCACGGCGCCTACGACCGTCACGTCCGCGCCTCCCGCCTCCGCTATCGGCGACGCCGCGACGCCCTGATCACCGCCCTCACCGAACGCGCCCCGGACGTGCGGGTCACCGGTATCGCGGCCGGCCTGCACGCCGTCCTGTGCCTGCCGCCCGGCACCGAGGCCTCGGTCGTCCAAGCCGCCCACTGGCAGGGGCTGTTCCTGCACGGCCTGGCGTACTTCCGCCACGAACAGGCCTGCGCCGACCCTCTCGACGCACTCGTCGTCGGCTACGCCACCCCGCCCGACCACGCATGGTCGGGGGCCCTCGAAGCCCTGTGCAGGGTGCTGCCGTAAGGTGATCGCCCAGCCGAGGGACACGGGGAGAGAACGGCAATGGCACAGACGAAGCGTCGGCTGCGGTCCAGCACGGTGGTGCTCGGCGGTATGGGAGTCGTCGCGGCGGCACTGACCTCCTGCGGTTCCGAGCCCGACCGCCGCTGCGTCGACCGGGACAGCTACACCTGGGACGGCTACAAGGTCATCGCGGACAAGAACTGCAAGTCCGGCTCCTCGGGCTCCTCCGGCTCGTCGTACGGCAAGAGCGGCAAGAAGAAGACCGGCGGTGGCTCCGACGCGGCCTGGTACTACGACGCCGAAGTCGACGGCGGCCGCGCCGACTACGGCACCTTCAGCCGCAGCGAGGCCGTCGACCGCGGCGGATTCGGCTGCTCCGGCTCCGGCAGCGGCGGCGGCTGAGACCCTCGGGACGCACCCCCATGGAACGCCGCACCATCGCCCCCCGCCCCGACTGGCAGCACACCGTCGAGGAACAGGGGTTGATCTACCCGCTCACCCGCTACCCCGACGACTCCCTGCGCCCGTACTGGGACGAGAGCGCCTACTACGTCTTCTCGCTGGAGGAGGTCGAGGCGCTGGAGGAGGTCGTCGAGGAACTGCACCGCATGTGCCTGCGGGCGGCGGACCACATCATCACCTCCGGGCGCCTCGCCGACCTCGGCATCACCGACCCGCGCGTGGCGGAAGCGGTCACCGAGGCCTGGCACCGCCGCGCCGAACTGCCCTCCGTCTACGGCCGCTTCGACCTGCGCTACGACGGCCGCGGCCCGGCGAAGCTGCTGGAGTACAACGCCGACACCCCCACCTCCCTGGTCGAGGCCGCCTCCCCGCAGTGGTTCTGGATGGAGGAGCGCTTCCCCGGCGCCGACCAGTGGAACTCCCTGCACGAACGCCTGGTCGCCGCCTGGAAGAAGCAGGCCGCCCTCCTCCCGCCCGGCAGCCCCCTGTACTTCGCGCACTCCTCCGCCGACGAACTCGGCGAGGACCTCATGACGGTCGCCTACCTCAAGGAAACCGCCGAGCAGGCCGGCCTGGACACCGACTGGATCTCCATGGAGGAGATCGGCTGGGACCGCCTCTCGGGCCGGTTCGTCGACAACCGGCTCCGCTTCATCCGCAGCTGCTTCAAGCTCTACCCCTGGGAGTGGCTCACCACCGACCGCTTCGCCGGTCACGTCCTGGACACCCTCGACAACGGCGGCGGCACGGGGACGACCCTGTGGATCGAGCCGGCCTGGAAGATGCTCCTGTCCAACAAGGCCCTGCTGGCCATCCTCTGGGAGCTCTACCCGGGCCACCCCAACCTCCTCCCGGCCCACCTCGACGGCCCGCGCGACCTCGCCCGCACCACCGGCTACGTCGCCAAACCCCTGCTGGGCCGCGAAGGCGCGGGCGTGACCGTCCACGAACCGGGTGCCGACCCCGTCATCCGCGACGAGCCCTGCTGCTACCAGGAGCTGGCGCCGCTGCCCGACTTCGACGGCAACCGGGTCGTCCTCGGCGCCTGGGTCGTCGAGGACGAGTCGGCGGGCCTGGGCATCCGCGAGTCCGGGGGACTGGTCACGGACGAGTACGCGCGCTTCCTCCCGCACGTGATCCTCTGAGGCCGGTACGGCGCACGTGATCCTCCGGTACGGCTCGATCCATGCCCGGGTCGACCCGATCGGCTACAGCCCCAGTACGAAACGGAGTTGGGCGAGCCCCCAGTCCAGGTCCTCCTTGCCGATCACCAGCGGCGGGGCGATCCGGACCGTGGCGCCATGGGTGTCCTTCACCAGCACACCCCGGTCCATCAGCTTCTCCGACACCTCACGCCCGGTGCCGTAGCGCGGTGCGATGTCAACGCCCGCCCACAGTCCCCGCCCCCGCACCGCCGTGACACGGCCGGTGTCGGCCAGCGCGGTCAGCTCCCGGTGCAGATGATCACCCAGCTCCGCCGAACGCGCCTGGAACTCGCCCGTCCGCAACATCGCGATCACCTCCAGCGCCACCGCACAGGCCAGTGGGTTCCCGCCGAACGTCGAGCCGTGCTCCCCGGGTCCGAACACCCCCAGCACCTCGGCCGAGGACACCACCGCCGACACCGGCACCACCCCGCCCCCGAGCGCCTTGCCCAGCACGTACATGTCCGGCACGACCCCCTCGTGCTCACACGCGAACGTCCGCCCCGTCCGCCCGAGCCCCGACTGGATCTCATCGGCCACGAAGAGCACGTTCCGCTCCCGGGCCAGCTGCCGCACCGCCGCCAGATAGCCGGACGGCGGCACCAGTACCCCCGCCTCGCCCTGGATCGGCTCCAGCAGCACCGCCACCGTGTTCTCGCTCAGCGCCGAACGCATCGCCGTCAGATCCCCGTACGGCACGATCTCGAACCCCGGTGTGTACGGCCCGAAGTCCGCCCGCGCCTCCGGGTCCGTGGAGAAGCTGATCAGGGTCGTCGTCCGACCGTGGAAGTTGTTGCCCGCGACCACGATCTTCGCCATCTCCGCGGGCACGCCCTTGACCCGGTAGCCCCACTTGCGGGCCGTCTTCACCGCGGTCTCCACCGCCTCCGCGCCCGTGTTCATCGGCAGCACCATCTCCATGCCGCACAACTGCGCCAGCTGCTCGCAGAACGCGGCGTACCGGTCGTGATGAAACGCCCGCGACGTCAGCGTCACCCGTTCCAGCTGCGCCTTCGCCGCCTCGACGATCCGCCGGTTGCGGTGCCCGAAGTTGAGGGCCGAGTAGCCGGCGAGCAGATCCAGATAGCGCCGCCCCTCCACATCCGTCATCCAAGCCCCGTCGGCCGACGCGACGACGACCGGCAGCGGCGCGTAGTTGTGCGCACCGTGCGCCTCGGCCGCGGCGATGAGGGTTTCCGTAGTGGTCACGGCACCTCCAGAAGACACCCGAAGACAAGCGGGACCCCCTTCCTATCCTTGCTCGGATGGTGGACGCGGGACCTTCACCCGACGGCGCGCCCGGTAGGCTGACCAGCGGGCCGTGACTGGCGCGCTGGGATGGGACCGACCATCGGGGAGCGGCCCGGTCGTGACTGTGTGCCGTGCGCCTGGGCCGAACCGTGAACGCTGAACGCCACGCCGTCCGGAGGCCGACTTGTCCGAGCAGCCCCTGTCCAACGAATCCACCGCCTTCCGCGCCGCCCTCGACGTCATCCGCGCCGTGGAGCCGCGGGTCGCCGACGCCATCGGCCAGGAGGTCCACGACCAGCGCGAGATGCTCAAGCTGATCGCCTCCGAGAACTACGCCTCCCCGGCCACTCTGCTGGCGATGGGCAACTGGTTCAGCGACAAGTACGCCGAGGGCACGATCGGCCGCCGCTTCTACGCCGGCTGCCGCAATGTCGACACCGTCGAATCCCTCGCCGCCGAACACGCCAAGGAGCTTTTCGGCGCCCGCCACGCCTACGTCCAGCCGCACTCCGGAATCGACGCCAACCTCGTCGCCTTCTGGTCCGTCCTCGCCGCCCGCGTCGAGGCCCCCGCCCTGGAGAAGGCAGGCGTCCGCCAGGTCAACGACCTCTCCGACGCCGACTGGGCCGAGCTGCGCCAGGCCTTCGGCAACCAGCGCATGCTCGGCATGTCCCTGGACGCCGGCGGCCACCTCACCCACGGCTTCCGTCCGAACATCTCCGGCAAGATGTTCGACCAGCGCTCCTACGGCACCGACCCGGCCACCGGCCTCCTGGACTACGACGCCCTGCGCGCCTCCGCCCGGGAGTTCAAGCCGCTGATCATCGTCGCCGGGTACTCCGCCTATCCCCGTCTGGTGAACTTCCGGATCATGCGGGAGATCGCCGACGAGGTCGGCGCGACCCTCATGGTCGACATGGCCCACTTCGCGGGCCTGGTCGCAGGCAAGGTCCTCACCGGCGACTTCGACCCGGTCCCGCACGCCCAGATCGTCACCACCACCACCCACAAGTCGCTGCGCGGCCCGCGCGGCGGCATGGTCCTGTGCGACGACTCCCTCAAGGACCAGGTCGACCGAGGCTGCCCCATGGTCCTCGGCGGCCCGCTCCCGCACGTCATGGCCGCCAAGGCCGTCGCCCTCGCCGAGGCCCGGCAGCCCTCCTTCCGGGACTACGCCCAGCGCATCGTCGACAACTCCCAGGCCCTCGCCGAGGGCCTGATGCGCCGGGGCGCCACCCTGGTGACGGGCGGCACGGACAACCACCTCAACCTGATCGACGTGGCCACCTCCTACGGCCTGACCGGCCGCCAGGCCGAGGCCGCGCTCCTGGAGTCCGGCATCGTCACCAACCGCAACGCCATCCCGGCCGACCCCAACGGCGCCTGGTACACCTCCGGCATCCGCATCGGCACCCCCGCCCTGACGACCCGCGGTCTCGGCACCGCCGAGATGGACGAGGTCGCCGGCCTCATCGACCGCGTCCTCACCACCACCGAGGCCGGCACCACCAAGTCCGGTGCCCCCTCCAAGGCCGCCCACGTCCTGGACGCGAAGATCGCGGACGAGATCTCCCGCCGGGCGACCGACCTGGTGGCCGGCTTCCCGCTGTACCCGGAGATCGACCTCGGCTGATCAACGCCCTGTTGAGTTGTCAAGGAGCAGCGATTCCCAGGATGACTCTCAAAGATCGATGAGCTGCTGACGCGGCCCCTCCCGCGGCGGTCCGGCACCCGGCCGGGCCGCCGCGCGGCGTATCGCGAGCGTGCCGCCCACCCCGGCCGCGAAGCCCACGGCCAGACCCGGCAGCGCCCACCACACGGCGTCCTCCGCCGGCGCCGGGCCGTCGGCCCCGGCCAAGGCGTGGGCACTCGGTTCGCCCAGTACTCCGGCCCGGTCGAGGTGCTCGAAGACCGAGCGGGGTGCCCGGTGCCAGCGGATGTCGTCGTCCTCCACCTCCGGCGCCGGATCCGAGCGCACCCACGGTGTGCCGTCCGCCGCGACCAGCAGCTGGTCCTGCCGCTCGACGGCCACGTCCCCACCCGGCGCCCGATGCGTCATGGGCCGCCCGCCCACCCCCGTCAGCCCCCACACCACCGTGATCCGCACCGGCGGATGGCGACCCTCGACCCAGGCCTCGGGCACCCGCTCCGTCCCCGTGTACATCGGCTCCAGCAGCTGCCACAGCCGGGCGAACCGCGGCTCCCCGGACCGCACCGAGGTCGGCTGCCCGACACCCCCACCGACCACCATCGCCAGGTCCGGTGCCTCCGTCGCGGCCCCCGCACCGCCCCCCTCCGCCTCGACCGCCCCGGCTGCCGCCGCCCCTCCGACCAGCACCAGCCCCACCGCTCCCAGCAGCACGAGCCGTGCCGCCGTTCGCCCCCTTCGGACCCTCATCCGTCCCCTCACCCTCCCCTGCCTCCCCCGCCGATCGCATCCGTGACTCACACGTCCCGCAGCTCCTGCCGAGGCCCCGGTTCCCCCCGACCGCCCAGCCGCAACCGTGCGGCGAAGGGCCGCAGGACCAGCGCCAGCGCCGCTCCCGCCGCACCCCCTGCCAGGGCCCACCACCAGCCGGTGTCGTCGTCCGACCGCGCTGTCGCCGTGCTCCGGGGCGCGGGCGGGGTTTCCGCCCCGGTCGCCTCGGCCGGAGCTTCCGCCGCCGCGTCGTCGCGATACACGTCCCGCAGGGAGAAGGCGGACAGGTCCTCCCCGGAGCCGGGGCGCTCCAGCAGGTCCAGGTCGGAGAGCAGGGCGCGGATGGGTCCGGGGTCCGCGGCGCGGTGCCAGCTGGGGGTCGTCGGATCGGCGGGGATCATCGCCCGGCGCATCCAGACGTCCTCGCCCTCGCTGACCGGGAAGATCCAGTCGATCCGCCAGGGGCTGCTGTCATGGATGAGCCAGGTGAGGGTGATCCGAAGGTCGGCCCGCACGCCCTCGGGCGGCGCCCGGAAAGAGCCCGCCCTGAGGAGGGAGTCCAGCCGGCCGTACTCCCGGTCCGAGTAGTACAGCCCTGCCGTCCGACCGGTCTCCGGCGAGACCAGGAACACGCTCGTCGGCCCCCCGGCCGACGCGGGCGCCGCACCCCACACGAGCATCGCCAGCGTCACCGTCAACGCCCCCGCCGACGCCGTCAGCCGGTGCCGTCCCGCCCTCGGTCCCCGCCCTCGACCGCGCATCCGAACCCCCAGTGAGTCGATTGCCGTCCGGCCCGTCCCCGAGCCGCGTGTCACTTCTGGTACACCGCCCGAGCCGCCGGGGTTCCCGTCCCCGGCCGACTATTCGGAGGTCTTCTCCAGCGACTTGGCGATCTCCACCGCCCGCTGTTTCGACGCCACCCCTTCCAGCCGGAGCGTGAGCGTGCCCTCGACCGCCGGGTCCGCCTCGTGCATCCACAGCAGCGTCGGCCCGGCCGTCCGCTCCTGGTGCGTGTGGGTGGAGCCGTCCGCGCCGATCAGGGGGAAGCTCAGCAGATGCGGGCGCGCGAACCACAAGGCGGTGTCCTGGGGCGCCGCGCCGTCCCCGGTGCCCAGGCTGATCCACTCCGGCTGCTCCCGCACGGTCTTCACGAAGGCGGGGTCCAGACGGGCCCGGAACTCGTCGAGACGGACCGTCCGCCCGTCCTCCTGCCAGCACAGGCTCACCAGGAACCGTCCGCTCGGCTGGTCCGTGACCGTCACCGCGTCCGGCGCGCCGAGCGCCTCCGGCACCACGGGGGCGAACCCCGCCCTGCGCTCGGCCCCCGGAAGCGACACCGACCCCGAGCCCGGACAGCGAGGCACCTCGGCGCTCGCCGACGGCCGGGCCGAGGGGTCGTAGCGCACCTCGACCCCGCCGAAGCCGAACCAGTCGAAGACCGCCGCCCGCACCGGGGGCGTGAGCACGAGCACCGTGAGCAGACCGCACAGCGCGGCCGTCAGCGAACGCCAGCGCGCCCGGGTCCACCGGCGTGCCGCGCGCAGCCGCTCCCCGGCCCCGGCCGGCTCGGCCACCGGGGTGGGGACGTGCTCGGCGAGTATCTGCTGCAGCACCCGCTCGACCATCGTCTCCGCGCCGTCGGCCCCGGGCCGGTCCAGGGACCTCCCGAGCGAGCGCAATTCCTCCGGCAGCCCGCGGCCACCCCCACCGTCGTGGGAACGACGCTCCTCATCCATGCTCCTCACCCCCTTCCCCGGGCTCGAAGTCCGGCAGCAGCCTGCCCAGCTTGCGCAGCGCGCGATTGAGCCGGGACTTCACCGTCCCCCGGGGCCAGCCCAGGGCCTGGGCCGTCTCCGGTTCGTCCATCTCCAGCAGATAGCGGTAGGTGACGACCAGGCGGTGCTCCTCGCTCAGCTTCTCCAGGGCGGCCAGCAGGGCCGCGCGGCGCTCCGTCCGCAGCGTCGCCGCCGCCGGGTCCGCCGATTCCGGTATCAGCGGCTCGGCCTCCACGAAGGCCGCCTCCCGGCCGGCGAGCGTGCGCTGCCGGGCCGCCGTCCGCACTGTGTTCCTCGTCTCATTGGCGACGATCGACAGCAGCCACGGCTTGAAGGCCGCGCCGTCCTTGAACCGGCCCAGCGCGCAGTACGCCTTCACGAAGGCCTGCTGCACCACGTCCTCCGCGTCCGCACCCGCGCCGAGCGCGGCGGCCGCCCGCAGGGCGATGCCCGTATGGGCACGCACCAACTCCGCGTACGCCTCCGGCTCTCCGGCGCGCACCCGGGCGATCACCGCGGCCTCATCGACGATGCGGCCCCCCTCCCGCGTTCTCACACCCTTGTTACACCGCCGGGGACGGATCGGTTCCCACCTGTTGCCGACCAGTTCGCCAAGGGTTCCGGATCGCCACCCGAGACCTGAGAGAATGGTGAACATGGCCTCTGATCGTCCCCGCGTGCTCTCCGGAATCCAGCCCACCGCAGGCTCGTTCCACCTCGGCAACTACCTCGGCGCCGTCCGCCAGTGGGTGGCCCTGCAGGAGACCCACGACGCGTTCTACATGGTCGTCGACCTGCACGCGATCACGGTCCCGCAGGACCCCGCGGAACTGCGGGCGAACACCCGGTTGGCCGCCGCTCAGCTGCTGGCGGCCGGCCTCGACCCGGAGCGCTGCACGCTCTTCGTCCAGAGCCACGTCCCCGAGCACGCCCAGCTCGCGTGGGTCATGAACTGCCTCACCGGCTTCGGCGAGGCCTCCCGCATGACCCAGTTCAAGGACAAGTCCGCCAAGCAGGGCGCCGACCGGGCCTCCGTCGGCCTGTTCACGTACCCCGTCCTGCAGGTCGCGGACATCCTGCTCTACCAGGCCAACGAGGTCCCGGTCGGCGAGGACCAGCGCCAGCACATCGAGCTGACCCGCGACCTCGCCGAGCGCTTCAACGGCCGCTTCGGCGCGACCTTCACGGTCCCCAAGCCGTACATCCTCAAGGAGACGGCGAAGATCTACGACCTGCAGGACCCGTCGATCAAGATGAGCAAGTCGGCGTCCACGCCGAAGGGCCTGATCAACCTTCTCGACGAGCCCAAGGCCACCGCGAAGAAGGTCAAGAGCGCGGTCACCGACACCGACACGGTCATCCGGTACGACACCGAGAACAAGCCGGGCGTCAGCAACCTGCTCACGATCTACTCGACCCTCACGGGGGAGGGAATCGCGGAACTGGAGCAGAAGTACGAGGGCAAGGGCTACGGTGCGCTCAAGACCGACCTCGCCGAGGTCATGGTCGAGTTCGTGACGCCGTTCCGGGAGCGGACCCAGCAGTACCTGGACGACCCCGAGACGCTCGACTCGATCCTGGCCAAGGGCGCGGAGAAGGCGCGAGCCGTCGCCGCGGAGACGCTGGCGCAGGCCTACGACAGGGTCGGCTTCCTGCCCGCCAAGCACTGAGGCGCACCACCGCACAGACGTACCACTGGGCAGAGCGCTGCACATCACTACGGTTGCGCCTGCCCACGGCACAGCCGTGGCCGTACAGTCGATAGCCGACGGCTGACAGAACCGACCGTCACGACGACAGGAGACGACGTGGGGACCGTAACGATCGGCGTGTCGATCGCGGTCCCGGAGCCTCACGGCAGCCTGCTCCAGGAGCGGCGCGCGGGCTTCGGCGACGCCGCTGCTCACGGCATCCCCACGCACGTCACCCTGCTGCCGCCGACCGAGGTGGCCGCCTCACTGCTGCCGGCGATCGAGGCGCACCTCGTCGCGGTCGCCGCCGCGGGGCGGCCGTTCCCCATGCGGTTGTCCGGCACGGGCACCTTCCGTCCCCTGTCGCCGGTCGTCTTCGTCCAGGTCGTCGAGGGCGCGGCGGCGTGCACCTGGCTGCAGAAGCAGGTGCGGCACCCGTCCGGACCCGTGGCACGGGAACTGCAGTTCCCCTACCACCCGCATGTGACCGTCGCGCACGGCATCGACGAGCCCGCGATGGACCGCGCGTACGAGGAACTCGCCGACTACGAGGCCGAGTGGCCGTGCACCGGGTTCGCTCTGTACGAGCAGGGCGCGGACGGCGTATGGCGCAAGCTGCGCGAGTTCGCCTTCGGCGGCGCGGTGGTGCCGCCGCAGGCCGGCCCCGTGGAGCGCGGGTCCATCCCGGCGAGCTAGCCCCCGGCCGCCGTCAGCCCTGGACCGGCAGGCTCGGGCCTAGACCGGCAGGCGTCGGAACAGCGCCCGTGGCATGTGCCGCAGCGCCGACATCACCACCCGGAGCGTCCCGGGCACCCACACCGTCTCCGCGCGGCGCCGAAGCCCCAGCTCGATCGCCGTCGCCACGGCCTCCGGTGTCGTCGACAGGGGGGCCTCCTCCAGCCCGGCCGTCATCTTCGAGCGTACGAAGCCCGGGCGTACGACCATGACGTGGGCGCCCGTGCCGTGCAGGGCGTCGCCCAGGCCCTGGGCGAACACGTCGAGGCCCGCCTTGCTGGAGCCATAGATGAAGTTGGCGCGGCGGGCCCGTTCACCGGCCACCGAGGACAGCACGACCAGCGAGCCGTGGCCCTGGGCCTGCAGAGCCCGGGCGCAGACCAGGCCCGCCGAGACCGCGCCGGTGTAGTTGGTCTGCGCGACGCGTACGGCGGCCAGCGGCTCGCGTTCGTCATGGGCCTGGTCGCCGAGGACGCCGAAGGCCATCAGAACGAGGTCGATGTCGCCCTCGGTGAAGACCTTGCCGAGCACCCACTCGTGGGACTCGGTGTCCAGGGCGTCGAACGCCACGGTGTGCACGCGGGCGCCCAGGGCCCGCAGTTGCTCCGCCGACTCCTCCAGGGCGGGGGTCGGGCGGCCCGCCAGCCACACCGTGCGGGTGCGGCGGGCGATCAGCCGCCGGGCGGTGGCCAGCGCGATCTCGGACGTGCCGCCGAGGACGAGCAGGGACTGGGGGAGGCCGAAGGCGTCCTTCATGACGGGCTCCTTAGGGGGAGGGGCGTAGGGCCGGTCTACAGACCCAGGCGGCGGGACAGGTCCGAGGTGAACACCCCGCGCGGGTCGGCCTCGGCGCGCAGCGCGCGGAAGTCGTCCACGCGCGGGTACATCGCCGCGAGCAGCTCGGGCCGCAGCCGGGAGTCCTTGGCGAGGTAGACGCGGCCGCCCGCCGCGGCCACCTCCTCGTCCAGTTCGTCGAGGAAGGCGCCGAGGCCCGGCAGGTTCGCCGGGACGTCCAGGGCCAGCGTCCAGCCCGCGAGCGGGAAGGACAGCCAGCCGGGGTCGGCGTCCCCGAAGCGCTTGAGGACGGCGAGGAAGGACGGGCAGCGGCGCTCCGAGACGCGCCGCACGATCCGGCGCAGGGCGTCTTCCTGGCCGTACCCGACGACGAACTGGTACTGCACGAAGCCGCCGCGGCCGTAGACGCGGTTCCAGTGGGGGACGCCGTCCAGGGGGTGGAAGAACGCGGAGATGCGCTGGAGCCGGCCGGTACGCGCGCGTGGGGCCTTGCGGTACCAGAACTCGTTGAACAGGCCGACCGTGCCGCGGCCGAGCAGGCCCTCGGGGAAGAGGGCGGGCGGGGACGGGAGCTGGGCGGGACGGAAGGCCAGCGGGTCCCTCCGCGCGCGCGTGCCCGCGCGCAGCGCCTCCAGGGGGGCGTGGTCGCCGCGGGTCAGCACCGCGCGGCCGGTGGCGGAGCCGCGGGCCAGGAGGTCGATCCAGGCCACCGAGTAGCGGTAGCGGTGGTCCGTGGCGGTGAGGCGGGCCATGAGGTCGTCGAGGTCCGTCGCGCGCTCGGTGTCCACCGACATCAGCGAGGTCTCGACCGGCAGCAGTTGGAGCGTGGCCGTCAGGATCACGCCCGTCAGGCCCATGCCGCCCGTGGTCGCGTCGAACAGGGGCGTGCCGCGGCTGACGGTGTGGATCGCGCCGTCGGCGGTGAGTAGTTCGAGGGAGAGGACGTGCCGGGAGAAGGAACCGGACACATGGTGGTTCTTGCCGTGGATGTCCGCGCCGATCGCGCCGCCGACGGTGACCTGGCGGGTGCCGGGGGTCACCGGCACGAACCAGCCGAGCGGCAGGAGGACCTCCATCAGGCGGTGCAGGGAGACGCCCGCGTCGCACAGGAGGGTGCCGCCGGTGGCGTCGATGGCGTGGATCCGGTCCAGGCCCGTCATGTCGATCACGGCTCCGCCGGCGTTCTGCGCCGCGTCGCCGTACGCCCGACCCAGGCCCCGCGGGATGCCGCCCCGGGCCCCGCAGTCACGGACGGCGGCCGCGGCCTCCTCGTACGTCCGGGGGCGGATCACGCGGGCGGTGGTGGGAGCGGTGCGGCCCCATCCCGTGACGGAAACGGTGTCGGCAGGCATGTCGGCGACCGTATCGCCGGTTTCGGGATGATTGGTTGTGAAACATCACATGCCTCCCCGAAATGGGTGATTAATGGGATGTCGCTCAATATTGCCGGAGTTCCGGCGGGGTCGGCGTGAACAGTGAGTCCACATGGACCAACTGGACCACCGAATCCTTTCGGCGCTGCGCGCGTACGGCGGTGACCCGCGCGTCGCCGGCGCCGCGCGCGCCCTGTCCTGGGCCGGCGAGCACGGTGCGCTGTGGCTGGCGGCCGGCCTCGCGGGCGCCGCCGTGGACGGCTCGCGGCGGGGCGCCTGGCTGCGCGGGACCGCGCTCACGGCAGGCGCGCACGTCGTGAGCATGGGCGTGAAGAGAGTCGTACGCCGCCCGCGTCCCTCACACGTCGAACCCCTGGTGCGCACCGCGGGCCGCCACTCCTTCCCGAGCTCCCACGCGGCCTCCGCCACCGCCGCCGCGATCGCCTTCGGCATGTTGGGAGCGCGCGGAGGATTCCGCACGCCCACGGCCCGTGCCGCCGCCCTCGCCACGACCCGCGAAGCCCTCCTCCCCGCGGCCCGTGCCGCCGCGCTCGTCACCGCCCGCCGCGCCCTCCCTCCCCTCGCCGTCGCCATGTGCCTCTCCCGGATGGTCGTCGGCGTGCACTACCCCTCCGACGTGGTGGCGGGCGCGGTGCTGGGGGCGTTCACGGCGGGCGTGGGAGCGCGCTGGATGGAGGCAGGCACGCATGACTGAGACCGCGCCCCTCGCCGGGGCAGCCGCCCGCACCCGCGAACCCGCGCTCCACGAACAACGCACGCCCCCACGCGACACCAACCCCCAGCCTCCCGCCCGCGGCCTCCTGCGCGGACTGCTCCGGACCGCCCGCCCCAAGCAGTGGGTCAAGAACGTCCTGGTCGTGGCCGCCCCGGCCGCCGCCGGAGAGCTCTTCACCACCCACGCCCTCACCCAACTCGCGCTGGTCTTCACCCTCTTCACCGCCTGCGCCGCGGCCGTCTATCTCATCAACGACGCCCGCGACGCCGAAGCCGACCGCGCGCACCCCACCAAACGGCACCGCCCGGTCGCCGCCGGACAGGTGCCCGTGCCCGTCGCCTACGCCGTAGGCGGCGCGCTCGCCGTCCTCGCGCCCGCCGCGGCCCTCTGGCTCAGCCACCCCCTCGTCGCCGCCCTGCTCGCCGCCTACCTCGGCATGCAACTGGCCTACTGCGTCAGCCTGAAGCACGTCCTGGTCGTCGACCTCGTCGTCGTCACGACCGGCTTCCTGATGCGGGCCATGGTCGGCGGGCTCGCCCTCGGCATCCCGTTGTCCCGCTGGTTCCTGATCACGACCGGATTCGGCGCGCTGTTCATGGTGTCGGCCAAGCGCTACTCCGAAGCCGTGCAGATGGCCGGGAAAGCGGGCGCCACGCGCGCGTTGCTCACCGAGTACACCACCGGATACCTCCGCTTCGTCTGGCAGCTCGCGGCCGGCGTCGCCGTCCTCGGGTACTGCCTGTGGGCCCTGGAGGAGGGCGGGGTCCCGCACACCAGCGTGCTGCCCTGGCGGCAGCTCTCCGTGGTCGCCTTCATCCTCGCGATCCTCCGGTACGCGGTCTTCGCCGACCGCGGCACCGCCGGTGAGCCCGAGGACGTCGTCCTGCGCGACCGCGCCCTCGCCCTGATCGCCGTGGTGTGGCTGGCCATGTACGGCCTGGCGGTGGCCAATTGGTGATCCGGCGTCACAGCCGATCCAAAGGCACGCGCGCGAACACGCACCGCCGCGAGCTCCTCGGCTTCGCCGCCGCCGGCCTGCTCGCCTACGCCGTCGACACCGCCCTCTTCGTCGCCCTGCGCGGACCGGCGGGCCTCGACCCGCTCACCGCCAAGGTGCTCTCCTTCGTCGCAGGATGCTCGGTCGCCTACGCGGGCAACGCCCTCGGCACCTACCGGCACACCCGGGCCGGCGGCCTCAAGACGTACTCCGCCTTCGTCGCGGTGAACATCGCCGGCGCCGCCGTACAACTGCTCTGTCTCGCCGTCAGCCACTACGGCCTCGGCCTCACCTCCCGGCGCGCCGACCTCGTCTCGGGTGCGGGAGTGGGCATGGCATTGGCGACTGTCCTGCGGTTCTGGGGAACCCGTACATGGGTTTTCCGGGATGAGGGGAGAGTCGGATCATGGACTGGCTGAAAAAGCTCCCCGGCGTCGGGCCGTACCTCGCCCGGCTGATGACCACGCACGCGTGGCGGTCGTACGAGCGCATGGACCGGGTGAAGTGGACACGGCTGGCCGCGGCGATGACGTTCACCAGCTTCCTCGCGCTGTTCCCCATGCTCGCCGTGGCCGCCGCCGTCGCGGCGGCCACGCTCAGCCAGGATCAGCAGGACACGCTGGAGGACAAGATCGCCGACCAGATCCCCGGCATCTCCGACCAGCTGAACATCGACGCACTGGTGGACAACGCCGGCACCGTCGGTCTCATCGCCGGTGCTCTGCTGCTGTTCACCGGCATCAGCTGGGTCGGCTCCATGCGCGAATGCCTGCGCGCGGTGTGGGAGCTGGACGACGAGGAGGACAACCCCGTCCTGCGCAAGGCGAAGGACGCGGGCGTCCTGGTGGGCCTCGGGGGCGCCGTGCTCGTCACGTTCGCCGCCTCCGCCGTGGCCTCCGCGATGGTCGGCCGGATCACGCGTGAGATCGGCATCGAGGACGGCGGCTGGGGCGGCGTCCTGCTGCGTGTCGTCGCCTTCTCGGTCGCCGTCCTCGCCGATTTCCTGGTCCTGCTCTACGTCCTCACCCTGCTGCCCGGCGTCGAACCGCCGCGCCGCCGGCTGATGGTGGCCGCGCTGATCGGCGCGATCGGCTTCGAACTGCTGAAGCTGCTGCTGAGCGGCTACATGCAGGGCGTGGCCGCGAAGAGCATGTACGGCGCCTTCGGGGTGCCGGTCGCCCTACTGCTGTGGATCAACTTCACCACGAAACTCGTGGTGTTCTGCGCGGCGTGGACGGCCACCGGCACCAAGGCGGAGGAGGTCACCGCCGACGACGTACCAGATCAGGCAGCGGCCACCGGCGGTTGACCAGGAACGCGCCCGCCGCGAGCAGCGCCAGCAGACCGCCGGTCACCCCGAGCGCGATGCCGATGCCGCTGGAGCCGCCGGCCGCCGCGCCCGCCACCGGCTGCTCCGACGAGGAGCCGCCGCCGGACCCGCCCCCGGCCTCACCCGAGTCCGAGCCCGATCCCGAGTCGGCGTCGTTGGCACCCGGCTGCGCGCTCGCCTCGGCCGCGCTCTTCGGCGGGACCAGCTCACCCACCGGCTGCACCTTGCCGGCCGCCTTGAAGCCCCAGTCGAAGAGCTTCGCGGTCTCCTTGTAGACCTCGTTGGACTCGTCCTTCTCCGGGTGCATGACGGTGACCAGCAGCACCCGGCCGTCGCGCTCGGCGACCCCGGTGAAGGTCGCGCCCGCGTTGGTGGTGTTGCCGTTCTTCACCCCCGCGATGCCCTGGTAGACCGGGACGTCGGAGTCCCCGCTCAGCAGCCGGTTGGTGTTCTGGATCTCGAAGGTGCCGCGGACCGACTTGCCCTTCTTGTTCTTCTTCGTCTCGCCCGGGAACTTCGCGTTCACGGTCGAGCAGTACTCCCGGAAGTCCTCCTTCTGCAGCCCGGAGCGCGCGATCAGGGTCAGGTCGTACGCCGAGGACACCTGGCCCGGGGCGTCGTAGCCGTCGGGGGAGACCGCCTCGGTGTCGAGCGCCTGGAGCTCCTCGGCATGCGCGTTCATCTGCGCGACGGTGTTCTTGATGCCGCCGTTCATCTTCGACAGCACGTGCACGGCGTCGTTGCCGGAGCGCAGGAAGACCCCCAGCCACAGGTCGTGGACGGTGTAGGTCTCGCCCTCCTTTATCCCGACCATGCTGGAGCCGGAGCCCACGTCCGCCAGGTCGGAGGGGACCACCTTGTGCTCGGTGGAGGACGGGAACTTCGGCAGCAGGGTGTCGGCGAACAGCATCTTCAGCGTGCTGGCCGGCGCGAGCCGCCAGTGCGCGTTGTGCGCCGCGAGCACCTCGCCGGACTCGGCGTCGGCGACGATCCAGGACCGCGCCGACAGGCCCTTGGGCAGCACGGGCACCCCGCTCGCCAGATCGACCTGCGTCCCCGGCTGTCCGAGCCGCTCGCCGCCCACCGTCGACATGGTCGCGGGGGGAGTGGCGGACGGCGTCGGTGACGGGCTCGGGGCCGCGTACGAGACGGGCGCGGTCAGCGCCAGGGACGACAGAAGTGCGGAAGTGACCAGCAGTGATCGCCTGGTGGTCTTCTGGGGTGCGGACACGGACGAGAACGTACAGGGCACAGCCGGTGAAGTCGTGCCCCGACCCCCACCCCGGCCACGGATCAGGACACGCGGCGGTGATACTGAACGTATGAAGCTCAGCCGTCCCGTCTCCTGGTTCCTGCTCGCCTTCGGGGTGTGGAGCTGGGTCATCTGGATCACTTTCGTCAAGAACCTCGTCAAGGACGGCAGCGGGCTCGCGTTCGACGACGCGGGCGATCCGACCGGGTACTTCTGGGTGCACCTGCTGCTCGCGGTCGTCTCCTTCGTATTGGGGACGGTCGTCGGGGGCATCGGGTTGCGCGGAGTGCGCGCATTGCGCCGGACGTCATAACCAGCGGCACCTCCCACCCAGGCAGAGAGATACGGCTCCGTGGTCCTCGTCTTCATCGCCCTCGTCCTGGCCGTCCTGGTGACGGCCAACTGGTACGTGTGGCGCCGCCTGTTCCGTGACACGACCAGCGGCCCCGGCTGGGTGCGGCGCGCGGGCGCGGTACTGATCGGCGGCGGCTGGCTGATGGCGTTCGGCGCGCTGATCGCCGAGCGCACCGGCGCGCCGTTCTGGCTCCAGCAGGTGCTGGCCTGGCCCGGCTTCCTGTGGCTGGCGCTCTCGATGTACCTGCTCCTGGGTCTGCTCGCGGGTGAGGTCGTACGACCGCTGCTGCGGCGCCGGCTGGAGCGGCGCAGCCCCGCCGAGGTGCCGGTACGGCGGGCCGAGCCCGTGCCGATGGGCGCTCCCACGACGCCGGGGCCCGACGAGGACGGCGCTCCCACGACGCCGGGGCCCGACGAGGACGGCGCCCCCACCACGCCCGGGCCCGACGAGGACGGCGCCCCCACCACGCCCGGGCCCGACGAGGACGGCCCCTCGCTGCTCGCCCCCTCCCGCCGCCTGTTCGTCTCCCGCGTGATCGGCGGGGCGGTGGCCGCGGGGGCCGTGGGGACGGTCGGTCTTGGCACGTACGGCGTGCTGAACGGCCCGAGTGTGAAGCGGGTCACCGTCCCGCTGGCCAAGCTCCCGCGCGGGGCGCACGGTTACCGCATCGCGGTGGTCAGCGACATCCACCTGGGCCCGGTCCTCGGGCGGGGCTTCGCGCAGAAGGTCGTCGACACGATCAACTCGACGCAGCCGGACATCGTCGCGGTCGTCGGCGACCTGGTCGACGGCAGCGTGCGGGACCTCGGCCCGGCCGCGGCCCCGCTGCGGCAGCTCAGGGCACCGGCCTACTTCGTCACCGGCAACCACGAGTACTTCTCCGGCGCCGAGCAGTGGGTCGAGGAGGTGCGGCGACTGGGCCTGCTGCCCCTGGAGAACGCCCGCACCGAACTGCCCTGGTTCGACCTGGCCGGGGTCAACGACATCGCGGGCGAGAGCGAGGGCCAGGGCCCCGACTTCGCCAAGGCGCTCGGCGACCGCGACCCGGCACGCGCGTGCGTGCTCCTCGCCCACCAGCCGGTCCAGATCCACGACGCCGTCGAGCACGGCGTCGACCTCCAGCTCTCCGGCCACACCCACGGCGGCCAGCTCTGGCCCGGCAACCTCGTCGCCGCGGGCGCCAATCCGACCCTGGCCGGACTGGAGCGCTACGGCGACACCCAGCTCTACGTCACCCGCGGCGCCGGAGCGTGGGGTCCGCCCACGCGCGTCGGGGCCCCGTCGGACATCACGGTGATCGAACTGGCCTCCAGGCGGACCTGATCCACCGGCCTGGATTCCGCCGCTGTGCGCCGCCTGTGAAACATGGCGGAAACACCGAAAGGTAAGTTCTTTCTCAACCCGCCAAATCCCCCTTCCGTCGGCTGAAAAACGTGTGATTAGGTGTGCCCGCCACTAGGGGAGTGGCATATCGCTGGGGTCCGGAAACGGGCCCGGGGAGGGCACCATGCGATCGGTTCGCATGCGGATTCTCGCGACGCTGCTCGTGCTGGCGGCCGTGGGAGCGGTCGGCTGGCAGCTGCTGCCGTCGCGGGGCGACGAGGACCGGACCATCACGGTCGGCACGACGGACGCGGTCACCTCGCTGGACCCGGCCGGCGCCTACGACGCCGGGTCCTGGGCGTTGTTCAGCAATGTCTTCCAGTCCCTGCTGACCTTCGAGCCGGGCGGCGCCGCGCCGGTCCCGGACGCGGCCGAGAGCTGCGGGTGGGAGGACGGCGGACTGCGCACCTACCGCTGCGAGTTGCGCGAGGGGCTCACCTTCCCGAGCGGGCGGACGATGACCGCGGAGGACGTCAAGTACTCGTTCGACCGGGTGCGGGAGATCAAGTCCGACGTCGGTCCCGCGTCGCTCTTCGACACGCTGGGCTCCGTGGATGCCGACGGGCTCACGGTGACCTTCCAACTCTCTTCGGCCGACGCTACCTTCCCGTTCAAGGTCGCCACGGGCGCCGGTTCCATCGTCGACCGCACCAAGTACCCGAAGAACGGCCTGCGGACCGACGAGGGCGTCGACGGCACCGGGCCGTACGAGCTCTCCTCGTACACGGAGGCCGACTCGGCGGTCCTGGTGCCCAACGGGAACTACCAGGGCGCCGTCCAGGACACCGGACGGCCGGTGAAGCTGCGGTACTTCGCGGACGCGGACAAGCTGGACCGGGCCTGGCGGGCCCGGCGGATCGACGTGGCCACGCGCCAGTTGCCGCCGAAGGTGCTGGCCGAGCTCGATCCCGGCGACCCGGAGCAGCGGGTGTCCGAGGCGGACAGCTCCGAGGTGCGCAATCTGTATCTCAACACCCGCGAGGGCTCACCGCTGCGGGACGTGCGGGTGCGGCAGGCGCTGGCCTGGCTGGTCGACCGGGAGAAGCTCGCGGCGACGGTGTACCGGGGGACCGTGGATCCGCTGTACTCGCTGATCCCCACCGGGATCACGGGGCATACGACGTCGTTCTTCGACACGTATCCGCGGCAGAACCCCGGCAAGGCGCGGGACCTGCTCGAAGCGGCCGGGGTCGAACTTCCGGTCCGGTTCACGTACGGCTACGCCACGGGCCGCGGCGCCGCCGAGGAGGAGGCCGCCGAGCTGAAGAAGCAGTTGGAGGCCGGTGGGCTGTTCCAGGTCGCGCTCAAGGGTTACGAGTGGACCGATTTCCAGAAGCGGTGGGCCACGGGGAAGCTGGACGCGTACGGCGTGGGGTGGGTCGCGGACTTTCCCGACCCGGACACGTACGGGGCGCCTCTGGTCGGTACCGGGGGAACCATGAACACCGGGTACTCCGACAAGGCGGTCGACCGGCTCATTCGAAAGAGCCAGCGATTCGCCGATCGGGCCGAGGCCGCGGACGACTTCAGGGCGGTGCAGCAGCTGATCGCCGAGGCTGTTCCGGTGATTCCGCTGTGGCAGGCCAAGGAGTATGTGGTGAGCAGCGCGGATGTGGGGGGCGGACAGTATCTGAGCGACGGGACGGGCGTATTCCGGCTGTGGCGCCTCGGATGGATTTAGCCGCGGACGGATTTGCCGGGACGGATTCAGCCTCAAACGGATTCAGCCTCAAACGGATTCAGCCTCAAACGGAGTTAGGTGACCAGGGTCACCGTCACCGTCAACCCCTCGCCCGGCGCCGTGTCCACCACCACCTCACCCCCGTGCGCCTTCACCACTCCCTGCACGATCGCCATGCCCAGACCGCTTCCCGCGCCCCCGCCCGCCCGGAAGAAGCGGTCGAAGACGCGCGCCGCGTCTTCCTGAGTGAGCCCCGGGCCCTTGTCCTCCACGGTCAGCCGTACGACGCCGTCCTCGCGGCGGACCCCCAGATGGACCGGCGTCTCGGGCGGGGTGTGGACGCGGACGTTGGTGGTGAGGTTGCCCAGGACCTGGCGCAGGCCCGACTCGTCGGCGCGGATCAGCAGGGCGCCGTCGGCGCAGACCGTGACCGGGCGCTCCGGTTGCTGCATGCGCAGGTCCTCCGCCGCGTCCCGGACCAGCCGGCTCACGTCGACATTGCAGAAGCGGAGTTCGGGCCGCTGGTCCAGGCGGGCCAGGCAGAGCAGCTCGTCCACCAGGCGGCCCATCCGGTCGGCCTCCGCGTTGACCCGCTCCCAGGCCCGCTTGCGCTGGTCGGGGTCGTTCAGCATGCCCTTGTCGTAGAGCTGGAGGTAGCCGCGTATGGCGGCCAGCGGGGTGCGCAGTTCGTGGGAGGCGTCCCCCACGAAGCGGCGGAGCTGGGCGGCGCTGCGCTCGCGGGTGCGGTAGGCGTGCTCCACCTGGTGGAGCATGGAGTTGAGGGCCAGACGCAGCTGTTCCACCTCAAGGGTCGCCTCGCGGCTGGAGGGGACGCGGCGGGTCAGATCGCCCTCGGCGATGGCCGAGGAGGTCTCCACCATGTCCTCCAGCGGACGCATTCTGCGGCTCACGCTGATCAGCGTCAGCCAGGCCAGGAGCGCCAGCAGCACGGTGCCGAAGGCGAAATCGAGCTTGATGGCCTTGGCCATGCCCTCGTGCAGGACGTCGGTGGAGGTGGCGATCAGCACGAGGGTGCCGTCGGCGAGCCGGGCGCCGATGACGCGGTACGGCATGTCGTCCACTCGGAGGTCGCTCGGTTCGGCCTCGGCGGCGAGGGCGGCGGGATCACCGGCCGCTTCGGCCACCGCGCGTTGCCGGGCGGTCGGCGCCAGCGGGCCGAGGGCGACCGGGCGGCCCTCGGCGTCGACGGCGACGAACACCGAATCCGTGGAGCTGGGCAGGGCCTCGGCGCCCTTCCCCGCGAACTGGTCCATGGCGATGCCCAGTTCGCCGAGGGACTCGATCTGGCGCATGCTGAACCCGGCGTTCTGCAAGGTGGCGCGGGTCGCCATGAGCTCGGAGTCGATCTTGCCGAGGAGATAGTGCCGGGCGGTCATCAGGCTGATCGCGGTCGCCGCGACGATGCCGAGAGCCAGCAGTGCCACGTTGGCCAGCGTCAGCTTGGCGCGCAGCGAGTGGATGCCGCGATGCCCCCGGCCCAGGCAGCGCAGCCTCATGCCAGTCCGTAGCCCACGCCCCGCCGGGTGGTGATGACCGGCGGTCCGAGGGTGTCCAGCTTGCGGCGCAGATAGCTGATGTAGGTCTCCACGACGGTCGACTCCGGCGGGGTGTGCTCGTACTGCCAGACATGCCGCAGGAGTTGCTCCTTGGGCACGATCCGGCCGCCGTTGCGCACCAGGAACCGCAGCAGGGCGTACTCGGTGGGGGTGAGCTCGACCGTACGGCCCGCCCGGTGCACCGAGTACGTCGACTCGTCCAGCTCCAGGTCGCCGTAGCGCAGCGGCGGGCGCTGGGGCAAGACGTCGGCGGCGCGGGTGCGGCGCAGTACGGCGCTGACGCGGGCGATCACCACGTCGATGTCGAAGGGCTTGGTGATGTAGTCGTCGCCGAAGCCGAGGGCGCCGACGATCTCGGCGGGCGAGTCGCGCGCGGTGAGGAACACCAGCGCCAGATCGGCTCGTGCCGCGCGCAGTTGGCGGCCGAGGGCCCGGCCGTCGCCGTCGGGCAGCATCACGTCGAGCAGCGCCACGTCCGGCCGGGTGCGCCCGGCCAGCGCCAGGGCCTCACGGGCGGTGCCCGCGGTCATCACCTCGAACCGGTGGTAGCGCAGGGCGATGGCGAGCACGTCCGCGATGCTCTCCTCGTCCTCCACGACCAGCACGGTCCCCGCAGCAGTGGTCATGCCCCCAGTATCGGCACGTCCACGGGCCACCGGGGCGGTTCCGTGCTTTGGAGTTCCTTGAGAGTCGAGCCCGTCGCATGTCCGCGCGCGAGCCGGGTCCCCAATTCTGGTGTTCAGGACCTGGGGGACCGACCGATGAAGGAGCGTTGAGCGTGGCGGCATTGGCACGGTGGTGCTATCGGCACCGGCTGGTGGTCCTGTTTCTGTGGGTGGGGACGCTGTTCGGCCTGGGCTTCGGCGGCACCGCCGCGGGCACGGACTACGCGAACGTCTTCTCCCTCCCGGACACGGACTCCAAGAGCGCGTACGACCTGATGGAGAAGGCCTTCCCGGAGCGCGCCGGAGACACCGACACGGTGGTGTGGAAGGTGGACGAGGGTTCGGTGCGGGACGAGGCGGTGACGTCCCGCATCGAGCCCGCACTCGCCAGGATCGGCACGCTCGACGGGGTGGGCGAGGTCACCGAGCCGACGGTGAGCGAGGACGGGCGGATCGCGTACGCCCAGGTCACCTTCAAGGAGCAGGCCAACGCCATCGAGAAGGAGGTGATCGAGGACCTCGTCGACATCGCGCAGGCCGCCGAGCAGGACGGTCTCCAGGTGGAACTGGGCGGTCAGGCCATCGCCCGCACCCAGGAGCCGCCGGCCGGCACCGCGGAGGCGGTCGGCATCCTCGCGGCGGCGATCGTGCTGTTCCTGGCCTTCGGCTCGCTGTTCGCGATGCTGCTGCCGATCGTCGTGGCGATCTTCGGCGTGGGCACCGGAATGCTCTCCACGATGCTGCTCAGCCATGTCACGGACGTGCCCGAAGTGGCGCCGCTGCTGGGGTCGTTGATCGGACTCGGCGTCGGTATCGACTACGCGCTGTTCATCGTCACCCGGCACCGGCGCGGCATTCTGCGCGGGGCGAAGCCGGAGGACGCGGCGGTGACGGCCCTCAACACCTCCGGGCGCGCGGTGCTGTTCGCGGGCGGCACGGTGTGCATCGCCCTCGCGGGCATGCTGGTGATGAACATGCGGTTCCTGGACGGCGTGGTCATCGCGACCTCGCTGACCGTGGTGCTCAGCGTCCTCGCCGCGATCACCCTGCTCCCGGCCCTGCTGGGCCTGCTGGGCCCGCGCGTGCTCAGCCGCCGGCAGCGGCGCCGGGTCGCCGCGACGGGACCGGAGCCGGAGGACGCGAGCGGGCTCGCGGCGCGCTGGTCGACGTACGTCCAGAGGCGGCCGCGCTCCATCGCGGCGGGCGCCTTCGTGGTCATGGCGGTGCTCGCGCTGCCCGTGCTGTCGATCCGGCTCGGCGCCACCGACCAGGGCAACCACCAGGAGTCGACGACCACCCGGCAGGCCTACGACCTGCTCGCCGAGGGCTTCGGCCCCGGCTTCAACGGACCGCTCCAGGTCGTCGTCGAGGGCCCGGCGCCCGAGTCGCTCGTCACCGCCATCGAGTCGACCGAGGGCGTGGCCCAGGTGGTCGCCGTGCCGCCCGCGAACGGGGTCTCGGTGATCAACGTGGTGCCGACGACCTCACCGCAGTCGGAACAGACCGACGTGCTCATCGACCGGCTGCGCGACGACGTCATCCCGCAGGCGGACGTCGAGGCCCATGTGGGCGGTGTGACGGCCGTGTTCAAGGACTTCGCGGCGGTGACCAGTGACCGGCTGCCGTACTTCGTCGCCACGATCATCGCGCTGGGCTTCCTGCTCCTGCTGGTGGCGTTCCGCTCGCTGGTCGTTCCGCTGACGGCCGCGCTGATGAACCTCATCGCGGCGGCGGCCTCCTTCGGCGTCCTGGTGGCGATCTTCCAGTGGGGCTGGGGCACCGAGCTGATCGGCGTCGGCAAGGAGGGCCCGATCACCTCCTTCCTGCCCGTGATCATGCTCTCCCTGCTCTTCGGCCTCTCCATGGACTACCAGGTGTTCCTGGTCAGCCGGATGCACGAGGAGTGGGTGCACACCAAGGACAACGCGCGGGCGGTCCGGGTGGGTCTCGCGGAGACCAGCCGGGTCATCAACTGCGCGGCCCTGATCATGATCTGCGTCTTCTCCGCGTTCGTTCTCAGCGGCGACATGGAGGGCGCGATGGCGGGCGTCGGTCTCGCGGCGGCGGTGGCCCTGGACGCGTTCATCCTGCGCACCGCGCTGGTGCCGGCCGCGATGCATCTGCTCGGCAAGTCCAACTGGTGGCTCCCGGCCGGCCTGGAGAAGCGGCTGCCGCATCTGGCGGTGGAGCCGAAGGAGGACGAGGCGGAGCCGGCACCGGAGGGCGGCGCCTCGGTCGTCCACGGCTTCATCCGTACGGCGGACGGCGACCCGGTGCCCGGGGCGGCCGTGACGCTGCTCACCAAGGGCGGCCGTCAGCTGGACCGGGTGACCTCGCTGGCGGACGGCTCGTACATCGTGGCGGTTCCGGCGCCGGGCACCTATCTGCTGGCGGCGACGGCCCCCGCGTACGGCTCACGCGCGCGGCACGTGGTGGTGGACGGGGAGCCGCTGGTGTACGACGTGGAGCTGGCC
The DNA here is from genome assembly GCF_053587635.1 of Streptomyces sp. NPDC003635. Taxonomy (NCBI): domain Bacteria; kingdom Bacillati; phylum Actinomycetota; class Actinomycetes; order Kitasatosporales; family Streptomycetaceae; genus Streptomyces; species Streptomyces sp. NPDC003635. The sequence goes on from NZ_JBSFOK010000004.1 coordinate 80,881, forward strand.
GAGGGGGAGCTGGACGCGGTCAACTGAGCAAGCGGTCAGGGGCGCTCGTCATCGGCGGGCGCCCCTTTCGGCTTTCCGGGATCCGGCATCATCCGGGTCATCCCCGGCAGGAAGTCCGTGAACAGCTCGTGCACCTCGCGGACGAGCGGGCGCAGCACCCGGAAGCGGGCCAGCGCGACGCCCCGCGCGGTGAGCCGGGCGCCCCGCGCGGCCAGCCGGTAGCTGCGCTCGCGGCCCTCAGTACGGTCGAAGATCCAGTACAGGACGAGGCCCATCTGGGAGAGCCACATCAACTCGGGCAGGACGTCTCGCAGTTCCTCCGGGACCTTGGTTTTCGTCGCCCCGGCCAGCACCTCCCGGTGGACGCCGATCGCCTCCACGCGCGCGTGCTCCGACTCCGGGGAGAAGGGGCTGAGCGGGGAGTCCGGGTCGGCGGCGTTCTTGAAGAACTGGACCGCGAACTCGTGGTACGGCGTGGCGACGTCCAGCCACGCCTTGAGCACCCCGGCGAGCCGCGCCTCCAGATCGGTCTCGCGGGCCAGGACCTCCCGGACCGCCACCCGGTGTTCGGCGGCGATCCGGTCGTAGAAGCCCTGGATCAGGTGCTCCTTGCCCTCGAAGTAGTAGTACGCGTTGCCGACCGAGACCCCTGCCTCCTGGGCGATGGCCCGCATGGTGGTCTTGTCGTAGCCGCGCTCCCGGAACAGCCGCATCGCCGTCTCCAGGATCAGCGCGCGGGTCTGCTCGGACTTGCTGGGCTCGGGGCTGTCGTTCTTCGAGGGCACGGAGCGAGACTAACCAGTGCTGGTCAGGACGACTGAGCCGCCTGGTACAGGTTCTGCGCGTCGGCCCCGAAGTACGGGCCGTACATGCGGTTGGGGAAGAAGTTGTACTTGAAGCTGTTCACCGACGACAGCAGTCCGGTGCCGGTGGACTCGTTGAACTGCGTGAACCACGGGCCGCCGCTGGAGCCGCCGGTCATGTTGCAGGTCATGCCGTGGTCGTTGGAGAGCAGGAAGTCCCGGCTGGTGTTGCCGGAGCAGTAGATGAACTTCTCGCCGTCGTAGGGACTCGCGGCCGGGAAGCCGAAGGAGTACATCCGCAGGTTGTAGCCGGTGTTGAAGGCGAGGCCCTGTCCGCCGACGACGTCCGTCAGCGACTGTCCGTTCAGCGGGGCCACGACGGCCGCGCCGATGTCGTAGTTGATGTCCTCGCTCGCCGTCCACTGCGGGGTGGAGAGCGTCTTCGACGCGGTCCAGCGGCCGTACGGGGACTGGCCGTCGTGGTAGCCGGGCACGAAGACCCAGTTGGTGTGCCAGGCGCCGTCCAGCTTCACGCAGTGGCCCGCGGTGATCACCGTGCTCTTGTTGGCGCTGGTGACGGCGTTGCCGGAGCAGGACGCGGTCCGGCCCTGGTAGCTGAAGAACACCCGGCCCGCCGTGGAGACCACGGCCCCGCCGCCGGTCCAGGCGCCGCCGCCGTTGGGGAAGGCCTGGATGCCGACGTCCGCCGGGGTGGTCGCGGCGGGCGTGGCCGGGACGGTGGACTTCGCGCCCGTGGCCGGCGCCGCGCCGCGGTGGCCGCTCGCGGAGAGCAGGTCCAGCGGCTCGGCCGACCGCATCCGCGCGGGCGTCCAGAAGGCGGCGGCCTTCTCCCGCGCCGCCGTCGTGACCGTGCGGACGACGGTGTCGGGCCCCGGCGCCGGTGCGGCGCTCACCGGCGCGGCCAGCGCGCCGGCGGTGAGCAGGGCGGTGACGCCGACCAGGAGGGAGCGGGATATCCGGGGTATGCCTCTCACGCGTACTCCTTCTGTGGGGGTGCGGAGTGGGTCGAAGCTGTCAGGAGCGTCCCACCTGAGCGGCATTTTGGAAGAGTGCATGCCAAGACGGTGGCCGAAATCCAGCCGCCCTCAGTCGGCGTCGCACCCCTTGGGGAGGTACATCCAGCCGAGCTCCGGCTCGTACCGCCATCCGTCCCGCCGCTGGTACGCCCGCCCGCCCCAGTGCGACCCCCGCCACTTGGCGGCGGCCAGGACGGCGCCCTTGGCCAGCAGCGTCCCGGTCGGGGTGCTCAGCCGGTGGGCGAGGCGCCGGTATTCGCGCAGCGCCCACAACACCGCGATCCAGGCCGCCGCTTCCCGGTAGACCTGCCCGCCGTCACCCACGACGGTGATCTCGTCCAGCGTGGAGCCGAGCCCCGGGAACCGGTGCGCCGCCTCCGCGGACCCGGCGGGTACGAACTCCAGCTCCACCAACTGCGCCTGCCGTTCGAGCCAGTCGCGCAGGAAGGAGCACAGCGAGCACTCGGCGTCGTACAGGACGGTGAGCCGGTGCACCGGGACGCGTGCGGCCTCGGCGGCGCTCACGCGCGGACCCAGTCCTGCGGGGCGACCGGCGGCACCTGCTCGCGCTCCATCACCCCGCGCCGGCGGATCTTGTTGAGCACGTAGACGTTGCCCAGATGCATCACACCGAGCACCAGCAGGACGACACCGAGCTTGGTCGACAGGGCCTCGAAGACGCCGCGGGTGTCGGTGATGGTCTCGTCGTCGCTCAGGTACAGGGCGACGAAACCGAGGTTGACGAGATAGAAGCCGACCACCAGCAGGTGGTTGACGGCGTCGGCGAGCTGCTCGTTTCCGCGCAGGACGTCGGAGAGGAAGATGCGCCCGTTACGGCTGAGCGTGCGGGCCACCCAGACGGTCAGGGCGATGCTGACGACCAGGTAGATGACGTAGGCGATGACCGTGCGGTCCATGCCGGGCCCCCTTGTTGAACGCGTTCAAAACGCTGACGGGGATGACTGTAGACCTGTCTTTGAACGTGTTCAACTCACTGGCGGGGCCCCGCGTGAGGTCCGCGTCACACCCTCCGGCCGAGCGCCGGGCGCTTGGAGTAGTCGGTGAACCCGAAGACGTTCCCCCAGGGGTCGGCCACCTCGACGGTCCATCCCGTGGCCACCGGGAACGGCTCGTCCAGCGGGACGATCCCGGCCTCGGCGAGCCGCCGCGCCGCCGCTCGGGCGTCCGGTACCTCCAGCCACACGCGGGGCGAGGGCCAGGGCGGCGGCCGGTGGCCGAGTCCGTCCTCCGCCCGCAGCAGGATTCCGGGCGTCTCCTTGCCCACCTTCAGCAGCGCGATCCCCGCCTCGTCGAAGCGGAACCCCACCGCGAACCCGGCGCGTTCGTAGAAGTCCACGGCCTCGCCGAGGTCGCCGACCGGCAGCAGCACGTTGTCGAACCCGAGCAGTTCGTACGACTCGTCATCTGACACACAGTCAGAGTAGGTGGATGATCGGCGCGATCCCGGGATTGTCAGCGGCGGCTCGTACAGTCGGCCCATGGGACAGGTGACGTTCGTCGACGAGACGACCACGGGGGAGCGCGCGACCGGCCCACGGCTCGAGGTCGCGGAGGAGCGGCTGACGGTCCGGGAGCTGATCCGGCGCCGGACGCGTCGGGAGGCCGACCGGGAGCGGGCCCTGCGGGCCTTCGCCGGGAACGGCCTGCTCGTCCTGGTCGGTGACCGCCGGCTCCTCGACCTGGACGAGGAGGTCGAGCTCACCGCGGACACGGAGGTCACCTTCCTGCGGCTCATACCCCTGGTCGGCGGCTGACGAGGGCGCGCCGGAGAACGCCGAGGGCCCCGCTCCGAAAGGAGCGGGGCCCGGGGTGACACACCCGAAGGGGCGTCAGAAGCGGCGGGTGATCAGGGCCTTCTTGACCTCGGCGATCGCCTTGGTGACCTCGATGCCGCGCGGGCAGGCGTCCGTGCAGTTGAAGGTCGTGCGGCAGCGCCACACGCCGTCCTTGTCGTTCAGGATCTCCAGGCGCTGCTCGCCGGCCTCGTCACGCGAGTCGAAGATGAAGCGGTGCGCGTTGACGATGGCCGCCGGGCCGAAGTACTGGCCGTCGTTCCAGAAGACCGGGCACGAGGACGTGCAGGCGGCGCAGAGGATGCACTTCGTCGTGTCGTCGAAGCGCTCGCGGTCCTCGGCCGTCTGCAGGCGCTCACGCGTCGGCTCGTTGGTGTCCTTCGTGATCAGGAAGGGCATCACGTCGCGGTACGCCTGGAAGAACGGCTCCATGTCCACGACCAGGTCCTTCAGGACCGTCAGGCCCTTGATGGGCTCGACCGTGATCGGCTTCTCGGGGTTGATGTCCTTGATGAGGGTCTTGCAGGCAAGACGGTTCTTGCCGTTGATCCTCATCGCGTCCGAGCCGCAGATGCCGTGGGCGCAGGAGCGACGGAAGGTCAGCGTGCCGTCCAGGTCCCACTTGATCTTGTGGAGGCCGTCGAGCACACGCTCCTTGGGGTCGATCTCCAGCTGGAAGTCTTCCCACACCGCCTCGGCGGCCACCTCGGGGTTGAAGCGGCGGATCCGGAAGGTGACCGTGATGTAGGGGGACGCGGCGGACTCCGCCTCCACCTTGTCCAGAACGGGGGTTGCCATCAGTACTTACGCTCCATCGGCTGGTAGCGGGTCTGGACGACCGGCTTGTAGTCGAGACGTACGGACTCCGTGCCGTCGTCGCCCACCTCGCGGTACGCCATGGTGTGGCGCATGAAGTTGACGTCGTCGCGGTTGGGGTAGTCCTCGCGGTAGTGACCGCCGCGGGACTCCTTGCGGGCCAGCGCCGACACCGCCATGACCTCGGCCAGGTCCAGCAGGTTGCCCAGCTCGATGGCCTCCAGCAGGTCGGTGTTGAACCGCTTGCCCTTGTCCTGGATCGAGACGTTCCGGTAGCGCTCGCGCAGCTCCGCGATCTTCTCGACCGCCGTCTTGATCGTCTGCTCGGTGCGGAACACCATGACGTTCGCGTCCATGGTCTCCTGCAGCTCCTTGCGCAGCTCGGCCACCCGCTCGGTGCCCGTGGAGGTGCGCAGGCGCTCCACCTGGTCGATCACCAGCTGAGCCGGGTTCTCCGGCAGCTCGACGAACTGGGCCTTCTGCGAGTACTCCGCCGCCGCGATGCCGGCCCGGCGGCCGAAGACGTTGATGTCCAGGAGGCTGTTGGTGCCCAGACGGTTGGCGCCGTGCACCGACACGCACGCGACCTCGCCGGCCGCGTACAGGCCCGGGACGACCGTGGTGTTGTCCGCCAGGACCTCACCCTCGACGTTGGTCGGGATGCCGCCCATGGCGTAGTGCGCGGTGGGCTGGATCGGGATCGGGTCCGTGTACGGCTCGATACCGAGGTAGGTACGGGCGAACTCGGTGATGTCCGGGAGCTTCGCGTCCAGCTGCTCCGGCGGCAGGTGGGTGAGGTCGAGGTAGACGTGGTCGCCCTCGGGACCGCAGCCGCGGCCCTCACGGATCTCCGTGTAGATGGAGCGGGACACGACGTCACGGGACGCGAGGTCCTTCATGACCGGCGCGTACTTCTCCATGAAGCGCTCGCCGTCCTTGTTGCGGAGGATGCCGCCCTCACCGCGGGCGCCCTCCGTCAGCAGGATGCCCATGCGCCAGATGCCGGTCGGGTGGAACTGGAAGAACTCCATGTCCTCCAGCGGCAGACCCCGGCGGTAGACCGCCGCCTGGCCGTCACCGGTCAGCGTGTGCGCGTTGGACGTCACCTTGAAGAACTTGCCGCAGCCGCCGGACGCGTAGATCACGGCCTTCGCCTGGAAGACGTGGATCTCGCCGGTCGCCAGCTCGTACGCGACGACACCGGCCGACTTCCGGACGCCGTCCACCTCGGTGATGAGCTGGTCCAGGACGTAGAACTCGTTGAAGAACTCCACGCCCTCCTTGACGCAGTTCTGGTACAGCGTCTGGAGGATCATGTGGCCGGTGCGGTCCGCGGCGTAGCAGGACCGGCGCACCGGGGCCTCGCCGTGGTTGCGGCTGTGGCCGCCGAAGCGGCGCTGGTCGATGGTGCCGTTCGGGGTGCGGTTGAACGGCAGGCCCATCTTCTCCAGGTCGAGGACCGAGTCGATGGCCTCCTTCGCCAGGATCTCGGCGGCGTCCTGGTCGACCAGGTAGTCACCGCCCTTGACCGTGTCGAAGGTGTGCCACTCCCAGTTGTCCTCCTCCACGTTGGCCAGCGCCGCGGCCATGCCGCCCTGCGCGGCGCCCGTGTGGGAGCGGGTGGGGTAGAGCTTGGTGAGCACCGCGGTGCGGCTGCGCTTGGTGGACTCGATGGCCGCGCGCATGCCCGCGCCACCGGCGCCGACGATGACGGTGTCGTACTTGTGGATCTTCATGATTCTCGCAGCCCCGTGCCTAGCGGATGTTCGGGTCGAAGGTGAAGATCACCAGCGTGCCCAGCAGGATGGTGAACGCCGTGGCGGTGTAGAGCAGGCCCTTGAGCCACAGCCGCGTGTTCGCGCGCTCCGCGTAGTCGTTGATGACCGTGCGCAGGCCGTTCGCGCCGTGCAGAGTCGCGAGCCAGAGCATCAACAGGTCCCAGACCTGCCAGAACGGGGACGCCCAGCGGCCCGCGACGAACGCGAAGCCGATCTTGGAGACGCCGCCGTCCAGCACGAGCTGGATCAGCAGGTGGCCGATGACGAGGACCACCAGCACGATGCCGGACAGGCGCATGAAGAGCCAGGCGGCCATCTCGAAGTTGCCGCGGGTGGACCGCGGGGTCTTCTTGGTGCGCTTGCGCGGGGCCTCGATGAGCGGGGCCGGGTTGTCGACGTTGTACACGGAGGCGCCCTCGACGGGGCCGATCCCGGACGCGGTCTTCTCAGTCGTGGACATGGGCGTCAGCTCCCGAAGAGTTCACGAGCGGCGTGGCCGAGGAGGGGGTAGATCGCCCCCAGCATCAGCACCAGCCACAGACCGACGGCGGCCCAGAGCATCTGCTTCTGGTAGCGCGGGCCCTTCGACCAGAAGTCGACGGCGATGATGCGCAGACCGTTGAACGCGTGGAAGAGGACGGCGGCCGAGAGGCCGTACTCCATCACAGCGATGATCGGCGTCTTGTAGGTCGCCACGACCTCGTCGTAGGCCTCGGGGGAGACCCGCACGAGTGCGGTGTCCAGCACGTGAACGAACAGGAAGAAGAAGATGAGGACGCCGGTGACTCGGTGAGCCACCCAGGACCACATTCCTTCCCGGCCGCGGTACAGCGTTCCAGCCGGCACGGAAGTCCCTCCGGGAGCGGGGATTGGGGCCGCGCCGGCTTGTGCTGTCGGTCGGGCCCGGCCGGGTACGGTCCACCGGCCCCCAGCATCGTAGCGACGGTTGCCTGCGGCGCTTACGCCGGGCCTACCTGTGTGATCAAACTGGCACGCGGATGGGTGAGGGGCGGCTAACGGGGTGGGGTGGTCCGTTGCCTGCCGAGTGCGGGGCCGTGGGGGCTGGTCCCGCCCCGCGGCGCAGGCGCCGAGGTCACGACCCCCGCGCTCCTGACGAGGTTCCCCAGCCGCCCTCTGGCAAGGCGCCGCAGTTCCTCCGCCGCCACCACCCGTTCTTCCTCCGGATCGTTTGTCAATCGTGACCGGATGCCTGCCAATGCGTGGTTCAGGGCTTCCCCCGCGCTCAGGTCGTCCAGGTAGATCACGAACACATGTCCGAACTTTGCCTCATATGCCGCATTCGCGGCGTTCAGGGCCATATGCGCCGCCGAGTACGCCCCCTCGGGCAGGGCCGGCAGCGTCTCCGCCGACAGGGCCTCCGCCAGGTCGGCCGGTGTCAGGTCGTACGCCGCTTCGTCGGAGGCCGCCAGGAGGGCGTCCACGGTGGGGTACGGGCGGTGGGTCGCGATGCGGTGGGCCCAGCGGAGGCTGTGCAGGCAGGTCAGCAGGGTGCGCCGGAGCTCGTCGGCGGGTGCCGTGTTGGAGTGCTCCGGGATGGCCACTCGGCCAGGCAGATGTGTGGGCGTCACGTGTGTTTCGGCAGGGGATGCTGTGAGAGATGTGGCGCCACGTTATCGACAGTGGGCGTGACACGTCCGACGGATGCCCGAATTTCAGCCGAACGGGAGAGTTTCGGAACCTCTCGTGGACGCACGCGAGGCGTGGCGGTCGTACGTTGGCTGAGTGAGCCAGCACAGGCGCCGGGCGCCGGAGAAGAAGGTCGGGCAGCGGGCCCTCCTGGTCGGGGCCGTGGTCGCCGCGTTCGGGGTGGGCCTGGGGCTGTGGGCCTCCGGCGGTGACGGCGACAGCGCATCGACCGGGTCCGCGGTACGGCAGCCGAGCGGCGAGTCCTCGTCCCGGTCGGGGCGCGCCTCGATGCCCGCGGCCGAGCCGACGCCGAGTCCCAGCCGGTCCTACGCGCTGTCCAGTACGCCCGAGACCATCCCCGCGGTCCGCTCGCACACCCCGGCGCGCGGGCCCGGGTGGCGTGCGGTGCGGGGGGAGCGGGTGGTCGTCTCGGACGCGGATCTGGCCGACGAGGGCCGGCTGATCGCCCAGGAGCTGGGGCTGACCTACGCGGGCGAGAAGGACGACGTGCTGGCCGGGGACGTACGGCTGTCGCTCAACGACGACGAGGGGGCGGACCCGGAGTCGTACACCATGACCGTGCGCGGCGGCCGGGTGAACATCAGCGGGGCCGCCGACGCGGGCGTGTTCTACGGGACCCGAACGCTGAAACAGGCGGTGCACGGCGGCGCCACGGCGCCGGAGGGCGTCGTACGCGACGAGCCGGCCAAGCCGGTGCGCGGGTTCATGCTGGACATCGCGCGCAAGAACTTCACCGCCGACTGGATCGAGGACCGGGTCCGGGAGCTGGGCGATCTGAAGTTCAACCAGCTGGGGCTGCACTTCTCCGACGACCAGGCGTTCCGGATCGAGTCGACCTCGCACCCCGAGATCGTGTCCGACCCCCATCTGACGAAGGCGGAGGTCCGCAGGATCGTCGACGTCGCGGCCGCCCGGCACATCACGGTGGTGCCCGAGATCGACTCGCCGGGGCACCTGGGCGCGGTGATCGCGGCCCATCCGGACCTGCAGTTGCGCAACGCCCGGGGCGAGGCGACCCGCGGGGCGATCGACATCTCCAAGGACGAGTCCCACGACATCGTCGACGACCTGCTCAACGAGTACGCCGAACTGTTCCCCGGTGGTCAGTGGCATCTCGGCGGCGACGAGTACCAGGCCCTGACCGTGTCCGACCCCGAGGCGTCCTTCCCGCAGCTCGCGACCGCGGCGCGGGAGGCGTACGGCTCCGGGGCGACCGTCGAGGATCTGGCCACCGGCTGGCTCAACGACCGCGCCGCCACGGTCCGCGTCCACGACAAGACGCCCCGGGCCTGGAACGACGGATTCTTCCGCGGCACCTCCGTCAAGGCCGACCAGGACATCCAGGTCGCCTACTGGACCGGCAAGGAGATCGGCGCCCGGCCGCCGGCGGAGTATCTGGCCGAGGGTCGCGAGCTCATCAACTACAACGACGAGTTCCTCTACTACGTCCTCGGGCAGCCGCAGACCTTCGTCTATCCGACCGGGCAGCGGATCTACGAGCAGTGGACCCCGCGCGTAGTGCGCGGCACCGAGGCCGTCCCGGCGAAGTACGACGGCCAGATCCTCGGCGGCTCCTTCGCCGTCTGGTGCGACCTCGCGAACTCCCAGACGCAGGACCAGGTCGCGGCCGGCATCCGCATGCCGCTGCGCGCGACCGTCGAGAAGCTCTGGAACCCGGGGACGCCCGGGCAGTCCTGGGCGGACTTCAAGGCGCTGGCCGACCGCCTGGGCTGAGCGACGGCAGGGACGTACCGCGAAAGGAATGGACGTACGGCGCCGCAGAACCGTATGTTCCGCATGCCGCGCATGAGGTTCTGGGGAGAGCCGTGCGCGGGTACTTCCACGCATCGCACCCGGGGGGACGCCTCACCATGCTCGAGAATCCGCATGCCCAGTACTCGATCGCACCGGCCGCCTGGTTGCGGTCGCCGATCGGGCTCGGGCGGGCCGCCGCCGCGGCGCTCGGCGTCGTCATCGCCACCGACCTGTTCGCCCTCTGGACCGACGTCGTCCTGTACGACGTGGTGAGCGACCTGGCCGACGGCTCGGGGTTCGTCTCGGTGGAGCGGGCCGACCGGGCGGACCGGATCTTCGCCGCGGGTGGTGTCATCCAGACCGTCGCGCTCCTCGTGAGCGCCGTGCTCTTCCTGTGCTGGTTCCACCGGGCGCGGGTCAACGCCGAGGTGTTCAACCCGTACGGGCACCGGAAGAAGCGGGGCTGGGCGATCGGCGGGTGGTTCACCCCGGTCGTGAACCTCTGGTTCCCGCGCCGGATCACCCTGGACATCTGGGACGCCAGCAGCCCCTGGGGCGCGCCGAGGCCGCACGGGTTGGTCAACGCGTGGTGGACGTTCTGGGTCATCGAGCTGATCGCCGGGCGGGCCGCGTTCACCGCGTACCGCAAGGCCGAGACGCCCGAGGAGATCCAGAACGCCCTGCAGCAGATCCTGTTCGCGGACGTCGTCGACATCGTCGCGGCGGCCCTCGCCATCGCCGTGGTGCTGAGGCTGACCCGCATGCAGCACGAGAAGGCCCTCGCGGGCCCCGCCCCTGTGCCCGCCTAGACACCGGATTGTCCGAATCGGCTGCGAACGGGCGTGCGGCTGTGGTGTATTCGGCCGCGGCAGAACCGAACAGCCAGGGGGAACGGACATGGGCTACTGGGGGTACTTCGTCGTGGGGCGTGCCGAGCGGCCGCTGGCGGAGCTGGCCGCGCTGGCGGGCGCGCCGGGACTGACGCTGCGCCAGGAGGCGCCGGACGGCTGGCAGGTCTGGGAGTACCCGGTCGGTGAGGGCGAGGTCGGGAACATGCATGAACTCGCCCACCAGACCGGGGAGCCCGCGCTGTTCGGCTACGTCATGGACAGCGACTGCGTCGTGGTGGAGGCGGCCGGGCCGGAGAGCGGGGCGTGGACCACCTGTCTGGCGCGCGAGGCCATGGCGGCACGGCTCGGCGCGGGGGAGGGGCTCTTGCTGGAGGACTACTTCCTCCAGCCGCGCGACGCCGCCGAGCGTGCCGTCGCGTGGGCCGCCGAGGCCGGGCACACGGTGCCGGCCGAGCCGCTGCTGGAGGTGCTCAGCGCCGAACCCGATCCCTTGGCCGAAAACCTCTTCTTCCGACTGCTCGATCGGCTCGGGGTGGTGCCCCTGTGACACTCCGGGCCAGTTGCACGCAGTAAGGGGAAGTGCGGCCTCCGTAAGGGAAGACCGCAGGCGAGGGAGGCGTGGATGAGTCTGGTGGAGCTGATAGCTCAGGCCGACGAACGCGGACTGGCCGCCAGCGGCTTGGCTTGTTTGGATCGGTGTGTGCCGCTGCTCGGCGGCGACGACGAGCTGCTGCGACCGCTGTGGGCGACGCTCACCGAAGGCGGTGACACCGGCCTGTGGGGCGAGCGCCTGGACCAGGTGCGCGGCAAGCTCGGCGCCGGGGAGGACCCCACCGAGGACGATGCCGCCGTCCTCGCCCGCCGCATGCTCGACGCCGCCCCCTCCTCGCCCGCCGCCGCCGAGGTCCGCGTCTGGGCCGACGCCTGCTCGGTCGCCTCGCTCCAGATCCACCGGCTGCTCGACACCGCCGCGGACGACGCCCCGGTCGACGCCCGCCGGGAGGGTCGCACCGAGGGCATGCCGCCGCTCGTCGCCGCCGAACTGCGCCGCCAGGTCACCGTCCTGGAACTGCTCGCCGGGCACGGCGCGGGTGGACTGCGGCAGGCGCTGGAGGTGTCCGTCGAGGGGCGCCGCGTCCTGCGCGCGGTGGTGTCGCGGCGGGCGCGGGGGCGGGTCTGAACCACCCCGCTCTCAGACCAGCAGCCACTTGACCACCGCGTCGCCGTGGTACGCGGTCTGCGCGTAGAACGCCGTCAGGTCCCGGTGCGCGGAGGCGAAGGCGCTCCGCACGTCCAGCTCCGCCCCAGGCATGCCGTAGGGGCGCATCAGCGCCTCGCGGGCCCCTCGCCACAGCTCCTCGAAGTCGGCCTTCTCCAGATACGCGGCGACGCGGCCGGTCTGGGCGGCGGTGAGCAGCAGGAACGGGGGCAGGGAGGCGTCGCGGTGGAAGACCGGACGGCCGCCCAGCACCACCTGGGTGCGCGGGCCCTCCGGCGCGTGGTGCGGGGGGAATCCGGCGTAGAGGAGCTCGTGCTGGAGGTAGGCCTTGTCCAGCACCTCCTCACGGTGCCGGCCGATCCGCTCCCGTACGGTCTCCCAGTCGTCGGCGAACAGTCGCTCGAACCAGGTCGCGCTGTTGCGCAGTGCCGGGGGCGGCACCGCGCGCAGATGGAAGTACATGCTCATCAGTGACTGGAGCGCACGGCGACGGTCAGATGTCACACCCCGGTTCCGAGGGCGTCCTGTGACCGTCCTGGGGTGGAGGTGGGGCGGTCCTGCGCCGGTTGCGGGCAGCCTCCCGGATCGGGGTGACGAAACCCGCGGTGATCGCGCTCTTGGGGATGTGACGACTGAGCAGCAGACCAGGCCCTCAGCCTCGGCGAGGCCAGTGCGATGGGCGGCGGACGTGGTGTCGACGATGCGTGAGGGGGCGCGGCTGCGCCTCGACTACTCCGCGCAGAGCCTGTGGCGGGTGGACCGGATGATCGCCGATCTGCGCCGCGAGGGCACGCCGCCCGCCGCCGTGGACAGCGTGCTGCGCGGGCTGGGGGCGTACGCCGGTGAGGTGATCGTCCGTCAGACCGGCGCCGAGTGGTGGGCGACCGGTGGCGACCACTGGATACGCACCCCCGACGGCCGGATGTGGGACCCGATCGACGAGGCCCGCCGCACCTTCACCGCGGACGGATCGCTGCGGCTGCTGTGCCGCGACGCGACGAGCGGGAGCTGAGCGAAGTTCAAGGCCGACCCGCCGGGGCTGACGGAGGAACGGAAACGGCCGGGACCCACGCAGTGGAGTGGGTCCCGGCCGTTTCGCTGCTCGCCGTCAGGGCGCGAGCACCTGCCCCAGCCCGCCGTCCGTCGGCGTGCCCAGGGTGGTCTTGCTGTAGATGAGCGAGTCGCCGTAGCCGAGGCCCGTGCTGTTGCTCGGGATGTGCAGCAGGATGCCGTCCGTGCCGTCCTCGCCGTCGGCGCCGATGGTGAGGTCGGCGCGGCCGTAGCCGGACAGGTCGGTCAGCGACACGGACGTACCGAACAGGTCGCCCGCCTCCGCGGTGCCGGGGACGTTCGTGGTGTCCTGCGAGACCGCCGACGCGCCGGTGCCGGTGAGCCCGGTGGAGCCGCCCTTGACCAGGACCACGGTGCCCGCGTTGGCGTGGTTGACGCCGGAGCGGGTGAGGTCCTCGCCGCGCGCACCGGTCAGGACGTCGGCGTAGCCGTCGGCGTCGACGTCGCCGGCCGAGACGGAGATGCCGAAGGCGTCGCCGGACTCGTTGCCGCCAGGGACACCCGCGGTGTCCTGGTGGACGACCTTCATGCCGGTGGTGGTGAACCCGGTCGACGTGCCGAACAGCATGGTGATCTGCCCGCCCGAGATGGCGCCCGACTCCGAGGCGACCGGCTGGCCGATGACGATGTCGTCGTAGCCGTTGCCGTTGAAGTCACCGGAGGCTATGGAGCGGCCGCCCTTGACCGAGAGCACCCCGGCCTTGGTCAGACCGTTCGCCGAGCCCGCGAAGCGGACCACGCGGCCGATGCCGCCGCTGTCGCGGTAGTTGAGGGCGACGTCCGCGTAGCCGTCCCGGTTGAAGTCCCCGGTCGTGGCGTCGAGGTACGCGATCGCCCCGGTGGCCGTGGTGAGGGCGCCGTACGTCGTCGAGCCCCCGGTCAGCCGGACGTCATAGCTGCCGCCCTTGCCGGTTCCCGCGGAGAAGACGTCCGCCTTGCCGTCGCCGTTGAAGTCGCCGACGGTCACGGCCGAACCGAGCTTGGCGCCGGCCGCGGTGACGCCGGACGTGGTGAACGAGTAACCGGTGTTGAGGGCCGGGCCGTACAGCACCGTGACCTGGCCGCGGTCGGCGTTGCCGCTGGTGTCGTCCTCGCCGGGGGAGCCGATCGCGAGGTCGGCGTGGCCGTCGCCGTTGACGTCGCCCCAGGCGGTCGCGGCGCCGAACGAGTCACCGGACTCCGACGTGCCGGGGACGCCGGTGGTGTTCTGGGTGAAGCTGATCCGCGCCGCCGTGTCCGGGCCGTCGATCCCGCCCGGGACCACGGTGACCCGGTTCGCCTTGGGCGTGCCGGCGACCAGGTCGCTGACGCCGTCGCGGTTGACGTCGGTGGTGGTCAGGGCGTGCGAGATGCCCGGGGTCCTGGCGAGCGAGGCGATGCTGCCGAGCTTGGGGTAAAGGTTGAGGCCGGGGCAGGCCGTGGCGTTGGTGTCCTTGTGCCCGAACACCCTCGGCAACGTGATCTGCTGGCCCTCGGCGACCTTGTTGCCGCTGTAGTTCAGGGGCGCCCGCGAGGTCAGCGTGACCTTGCCGGTCGGGTCGATGCCGTACATGCCGAACTTCCACGCCACGACCCGCGCAATGGCGTCGAGGGCCGCGTTGCTCGGCTTCGCCGTCTCGAAGTTGCCGATGTAGGAGATGCCGAGGGTGTCGGTGTTGAAGCCGGCGTCGTGCGCGCCGGTCACCGGCAGGTCCATGCCGCCGCTGCGGCCCTCGAAGATCTGGCCGCACTTGTCGACGACGAAGTTGTAGCCGACGTCGAAGTAGTCCTGACCGAAGTGCGCCTGCTGGATCGTGCGCATCCGGGCCGCGGACTCGGCGCAGGAGAGCGTGTTGTCGCTGTCGACGCCGGTGTGGTGGATGACGGCGGCCTTGATGTCGGTGCCGTAGCTCGGCGTGCCGTTGTAGTCCGTGGACGCGCCCCACTCGGCCTGCGTGATGATCGGGGGCTTGACGACCGTGGAGGGGCGGGGCGTCGGGACCGTCGAGGTCGGCGTGGGCGTCGGGGTCGTGGTCGTGGTCGGGGTCGGCGAGCCGGTCGGGGACGCCGAGGCCGTCGTCGAGTCGGTCGGCGACGGGGAGCCGGTCACGGTCTCCGTGGGAGCGGCCGAGGACGGGCTGGGAGAGGTGGTCTCCGCGGCGAAGGCGGCGGGCTCGAGCCCGCCCTCCGGGTCCGTCCCCGGGTCGAGCAGCTTCACGTCCATCCCCGCGGGCTGGCCGCCGGTCTCGGTGCCGTCGGCGTTCACCACCCGCACCTCGATGCCGTCGGACTCACCGGTCCACACCGACTCCGTACCGCCGCGCAGCGCGGCGCGCTCGGCCTCGGCGCCGTCGGCCTGGCTCGGCTCCAGGACCAGTTCCTGCCACCCGGACCACTCGCCGGTCTCGGCGTCCCGGGTACGGACCTCGGGCGTGCCCTTGGTCTTCGCCTCGGGGTCGTCCCAGGTCACCACGACCGCGCTGAACTGCTCGGTGTCCCGCTTGTCGAGGCCCTTGCGGCCGCCGCCCTCGTTCTGCAGCTTCAGCGTGTGCACCGACGGCTCGCGCTCCGCGGCCTTGTCGTCGGAGGGCGAGGACTGATCGGCCATGGCGTACGTGACGACCCCCGCCCCGCTCAGCACGACCGCTCCGACGGTCAGCCAGGCTCGCCGCCTGAGACTGAGCGGCTTGTACGCATGGGTCCTACGAGGACTCAACTACCCCACCCCTATTGATTGGACACGATCGCCACACCTGTAACAGGCGTGCCTTCCCCTTAGCGTCGGGACCGCGCCAAACGTCACCCGGGAAAATGGTTGTACGGGGCCGCACATTTTCTGTGTGTTCATGACCACATCCGGGACCTGTGATGCTCGTGTGACCGGATCCGCTGGACGCGGTGGGGGAGTCGAAAGGGTTCCCCCGCGATCGAGCGGAGGGGTGGGGCCGATGGACCAGGCGCACGAGCGGGTGGCCCACGCGGGCCGGATGCGTGGGTGCGCGGCCGCCTTCGTCGCGCGGGTCGCCGTCCGGGGCCGGCTCCCGCTGGACTACTCCGTGGCCAGCCTCCGGGTCGTCGACTTCCTGATCGACGGCCTGCGCAAGGGCGGCGCCGACCGCGAGCGGGCCCGCGAGACGCTCTTCGGCCTCGGCGCGTACGTCGGTGAGGTGCTGGTGCGCCGGGCGGGCGGGGTCTGGGTCGACCTCGACGCGCACCAGCGGGACTGGTTCGGCCAGTCGGTCGGCGTACGGATGCCGGACGGCCGGGTCTGGAACCCGCTGGGCAAGGTCCACAACCGCTTCGACACCGGCGGCCCCGAGGAGTCGTTGCAGATTTTCTACCTGACCCTGCACGGCCGGGCCCGGCCGGTCGTGGCCTGAGACGGGTGAGGGGGACGCGGCCGCTGTGACACTTCTGTGAAGCCCGGCGCTGTTGATCGTGAGGGCGGGGCGTGCCACGGAGGCACGGGTCCGCTGTGAACTCGGTTCGGACGAGGACAGTACTTGGGCCAGGGAGCGGAACCCCGTCGCACGCACGCGTACGACGGGGAGCTGGGCGCGGCCGTCGCGCGAGCGCAGGAGGGCGACGAGGCGGCCTTCGCGGTCGCCTACCGGATCGTGCAGCCCGGACTGCTCGGCTACCTGCGCGGCATCGTCGGCGACGACGCCGAGGACGTGGCCTCCGACGCCTGGCTGGAGATCGCCCGGGACCTCGGACGGTTCAAGGGTGACGGAGCGGGCTTCCGGGGCTGGAGCGCGACCATCGCCCGGCACCGGGCGCTGGACCACCTGCGCAGGCAGCGGGTACGGCCGCGGGCCGCGGCGACCGAACAGGACGTGCTCCATCTGCCGGGACCGCACAGCACGCACGACCAGGCATTGGAGTCCATCTCCACCGAGCGCGCGCTGGACCTCGTCCGCGGGCTGCCGCGGGACCAGGCCGAGGCCGTGCTGCTGCGCGTGGTCGTGGGGCTGGACGGCCCGGCGGCCGCCCGGGTCCTCGGCAAGCGCCCCGGCGCCGTGCGCACCGCCGCGTACCGGGGTCTGAAGCGCCTGGCGAGCCAGCTCGGCGTGGAAGGTGTGACGGATGACGACCCCCGGACGCTGGGGGAGTCGAAATGAACGAAGAGGGAAGCGCGGGCGTACGACCCGCGGGAACCCTCGCACGCGCGTCGGACAGGAACGGAAGCGGACATGGGTGAACAGCTGAGCGACGGCGGGGCCGCCGGCCGTCGGCCTGCCCACCCTGACGCCCCCGCCTCCCATGAGACCGGCACCCGCCGCGAACTGGAGGCGCTGCTCGCCGCCGCCATGCGCCCGGCCGAGGTCGACGGCGAGCGCGAGCGGCGCGCCGTCGCCGCCTTCCAGGCCGCCCGGGACGCGGGCGCCCACCGGGCCCGCACCCGGCGCCGGGACGACTGGCGGCCCCGGGCCCCCCGCCGCACCGTCCGCTCGCTGCGGGCCACGCTCTCCCTGTTCTTCGCGAGCCTCGCCCTCGGCGGGGCCGCCTTCGCCGCGATCGGCACGACGGGGTCGTCGACCGACTCCGCCGGCTCTCCCGGGGACCGCGGCACCTCCACCCCGTCCTCCCAGGCCCCCGTCCGGCCGGGCACCTCCGCGCCGACGGGCGCCGACACCCCGACCGACCGTCCGGCCACCGCCCAGGACATCGAGGCCAGGTGCCAGGCGTACGACCGAGTGGGGGGCCACGGCAAGGCGCTCGGCGCGACGGCCTGGCGGCAGCTGACCGAGGCGGCGGGCGGCGCGGAGAGAGTAACCGCGTACTGCGCGGAACAGCTCGAGCGGGCCGAGGCGGAGAGCAGGCCGGGCGCTCAGCCGAGCGGGCTGCCGAGTGCCGAAACGGGCGCCGAGCCGGGCGCGGAGAAGGACAACGGCCGCGGCAGGGCCGACAAGAAGGACTGACCCGGCGGGCCCCGGAGCCGGGTGCCCGGGCAACGGCGTCCGGTGCCGAGGCAACGGCCGGGGCCGCCACCCCCCACAGGAGAGGCCCCGGCCGTCGCGCGGCACGGGCCGCGCGGCGGCCCGTACTCCCTACAGCGCCATGAGTGCGTTTTCTGTCACACCCCGGGCCGTCACGAGCGGGTTGCACCTTGTACGGACATGGACGAGCAGCGGTTTCAGGTCGTAACGTGCCTTTCGCGCCGGACGGGGAAAGTTGAATGTGCACCCACCCCGTCGGCGGGCCGCCGAGCCGGGGCCATCCACCCGACCATCTACCGAGGTACCGAGTGCTGGGGGACGACGCGGAGCTGACGGCCGCGCTGCTTGCGGCACAGGACGGGGACGAGACCGCGTTCCGGACTGTGTACCGCTCGGTGCATCCGCGGCTGCTCGGATACGTACGGACACTGGTCGGCGACCCGGACGCCGAGGACGTGGCGTCGGAGGCGTGGCTGCAGATAGCCCGCGACCTGGACCGCTTCGACGGGGACGCGGACCGCTTCCGAGGCTGGGCCGCCCGGATAGCCCGCAACCGGGCGCTGGACCACATACGCATGCGCGGCCGCCGCCCCGCCATAGGTGGCGACGAGACGGAACTGACCGGCCGGGCAGCCGAGTCCGACACCGCGGGCGAGGCCATCGAGGCCCTGGCCACCGACAGCACCCTCTCCCTGATCGCCCGGCTGCCGCAGGACCAGGCCGAGGCCGTCGTCCTGCGCGTGGTCGTGGGCCTCGACGCGAAGTCCGCCGCGGCGACCCTGGGCAAACGCCCGGGCGCGGTACGCACCGCGGCGCACCGAGGTCTCAAACGCCTCGCCGAACTCCTCGGCGACCGCCCGCAGACCGATCCGGAATCGGCCGGCGTCCTCGACGCCCTGCCGGCCCAGCGAGAACCGCGCGACCGCGCGGTGACGTCCGCCAGTGTGACGCATACGCGTGCGCGGACGCAGAAGGATGTGTGATGGCCGACGAGCAGTACAGATGGCTGGACCGGGAGACGGCGGAACGTCTGCTGAGCGGGGAGCCACTGGACGCTGTCGACGCGGCCGACCGGGACCAGGCGGAACGCCTCGCCAAGACGCTTGAGGCACTGACCGCCGAACCCCCGCCGACCAGCGCCGAACTCCCCGGCGAGGCCGCCGCGCTGGCCGCCTTCCGCGCCGCCCGCGCCGACACCTCCGCGCCCCTGGGACACCCCCCGCGCCCCCACGCCTCCGACGCCGGACTCGTCCGCATCGGGGCCCGCGGGCGCGGCACCCGCCGTCCCCTCTGGGGGCGCCCGTTGCGCCTGGGCCTCGCCGCCGCGCTCGCCGTCGGCATGGTCGGCGGGGTGGCGGTCGCGGCCTGAACCGGAGTCCTGCCGACGCCCTTCGGCGGCGACGAACCGGTGGCCCCCGCCGCCTCGGTCTCGGCCGCCGTACCGGCGCCCGAACAGCCGCTCGTGTCGCCGTCCGCGAAGGAATCGTTCGAGAGGGAGACCGCGCCCGACGAGACGAGCGCGCCACCCGAGCGCCCGGATCCGTCCCGGCAGAGCCCCGACCCCCGAGCCACGCCCGGGGACGCGGAGGACCACGCCGGCGGTTGGTGGAAGGGCGCCGCCGGCTCGGCCTGCCGCGACCTGCGCGAGGGCAGGCGCCTGTCGGACGACGTGCGCAAAGCCCTGGAAGGCGCGGCGGGCGGCCCCCGGCGCGTGTCGACGTACTGCCAGGACCTGCTCGGCGGCCTGGGCGCCGGTGACGGCGAGGCCGAGAAGGGCGACGGCGGGATCAAGGGCAACGGCAAGGGTGACGACGAGGACGACGAGGACGGCGACGGGAAGGGCAACGGCAGGGGTGACGGCCACGGCCACGGCCGCCCCGAGCGCCGCACCGACGGCGCCGCCCCCGTGACCCCGTCGGTGTCACCGGCCCCCCTCGCCCCGGCGGCCTCGCCCGCCCCGACGTACTCAGCGCTGTGATCTGCGGCTCCGCAGGACGACACGCCCACTGACCTGCGGTTTCGTAAGCCGCTTAACTTTTTTTGCGCGGGGTGTGACGTTTTCGCCGATCCCGGCGCAGTATTCAGTGAGCCGACTGGTCATCGGCCGTCGCACTGAGCCGGGGTTCCCCCCGTACCTACGGCTCGTGCACCTGGCGCGGGCGGGACACGTTCCCCCGGTCCCGTCCGCGCCCCACACTCACCCCGAGGCCGCGCGGCTACCAGGAGACGACGACCTTGTCGCCGTTCCTCACCTGCGCGAACAGCTCCGCGATGGCGGCCTCGTCCCGGATGTTGACGCACCCGTGCGAGGCGCCCGCGTACCCGCGGGCGGCGAAGTCCGACGAGTAGTGCACCGCCTGGCCCCCGCTGAAGAACATCGCGTACGGCATCGGTGAGTCGTAGAGCGTGGAGTGGTGGTACCGGGACTTCCAGTACACCTGGAACACGCCCTCCCGGGTCGGCGTGTACTCCGAGCCGAAGCGCACCGACACCGTGCTGAGCGTCCGGCCGCCGACCATCCAGCGCAGGGTGCGGCTCGTCTTGTCGATGCACAGCACCCGGCCCGTCAGACAGCGCGGATCCGGCTCGGCCGCGGGCTGCCCGCCCATCAGGTACAGATCCCACGTCCCGGGCTCCCGCGTCATCTTCAGCAGTCGCTTCCAGGTGACGGTGTCCGTCTCACCGGTCCGCGGCAGCCCGCGCTTGCCCTGGAACCCCTTGACCGCCCGCTCGGTCAGATCGTCGTACGTCCCGGTCGGCCCGTCGAAGAGCCAGGCGACCTGGCGCAGCCGGGCCTGGAGCTCGCGGACGTCCCGGCCGCTGTCACCGCGGGACCAGAGCACCTCGGGCGGCTCGGGGGAGGGCGCCTTGCTCGGCTTGGCGTCGTCCGGTGCCCCGGACGGCGTACCGGACGGCTTGCTGCTGGGCAGTTCGATGCGGATCGGGGAACGCCCGTCCCCCTCCGCCGCCTCGACCGTGCAGCCGGCGCACACGACCGCGAGCGCCGCCGCCGAGGCGAGCGCGCCCGTCGATCTCCTCTTGCTTCCCATCCGACCCCCAGTGCCGCCGATGTCCTTATGGATGCTCCCCGCGGATGACTGGTTGCGAACGGCGGTGCATCGTGGTGACCGAGACCTGTGTCCGACACCTGGCTGCGGAGCCTGTGACCGGGGCCGCATCGAGGCTGTGAGCAAGGTCCCAGCGTGCTGCACTCCTCCGGGTGTGCGTCGCGCCGCTACAGTCCGTCGAAGGGTCGGTCTGTACCAGTGAGTAAGCAGCGAGCGACAGCTCGGCGGGAGGCAACACACCATGGCGCGCGAGTCGGAGTCCGGACTGCCCATCGAGCCGGTCTACGGGCCGGATGACCTGGCGGGCTGGGACGCGGCCGAGAAGCTGGGCGAGCCGGGGTCGTACCCCTTCACCCGGGGCGTGTACCCGTCGATGTACACCGGCCGCCCCTGGACGATGCGTCAGTACGCCGGTTTCGGCACGGCGACGGAGTCCAACGCCCGCTACAAGCAGCTGATCGCCAACGGCACGATGGGCCTGTCGGTCGCCTTCGACCTCCCCACCCAGATGGGCCACGACTCCGACGCGCCGATCGCGCACGGCGAGGTCGGCAAGGTCGGCGTCGCCATCGACTCGGTCGACGACATGCGGGTGCTGTTCGGTGGCATCCCGCTGGACAAGGTCTCGACGTCGATGACGATCAACGCGCCGGCGGCCCTGCTGCTCCTGCTGTACCAACTCGTCGCGGAGGAGCAGGGCGTCAGCGCGGACAAGCTGACCGGCACGATCCAGAACGACGTGCTGAAGGAGTACATCGCCCGTGGCACGTACATCTTCCCGCCGAAGCCGTCCCTGCGGCTGATCGCCGACATCTTCAAGTACTGCAAGGCCGAGATCCCGAAGTGGAACACGATCTCGATCTCCGGCTACCACATGGCCGAGGCGGGTGCCTCCCCCGCGCAGGAGATCGCGTTCACCCTGGCGGACGGCATCGAGTACGTCCGTACGGCGGTCGCGGCGGGCATGGACGTCGACGACTTCGCGCCCCGCCTGTCGTTCTTCTTCGTGGCCCGTACGACGATCCTGGAGGAGGTCGCCAAGTTCCGCGCGGCCCGCCGGATCTGGGCGCGGGTGATGCGGGAGGAGTTCGGCGCGAAGAACCCCAAGTCCCTGATGCTGCGCTTCCACACGCAGACCGCCGGCGTGCAGCTGACGGCCCAGCAGCCCGAGGTGAACCTGGTCCGCGTGGCCGTGCAGGGCCTCGGCGCGGTGCTGGGCGGCACCCAGTCGCTGCACACCAACTCCTTCGACGAGGCCATCGCCCTCCCCACGGACAAGAGCGCCCGGCTGGCCCTGCGGACCCAGCAGGTGCTGGCCTACGAGACGGACGTGACGGCCACCGTCGACCCGTTCGCCGGCTCCTACGTCATCGAGAAGATGACCGACGACGTCGAGGCGGCGGCCCTGGAGCTGATGAAGAAGGTCGAGGACCTCGGCGGCGCGGTCACGGCCATCGAGCACGGCTTCCAGAAGAACGAGATCGAGCGCAGCGCGTACCGCATCGCCCAGGAGACCGACTCCGGCGAGCGGGTCGTGGTCGGTGTCAACCGCTTCCAGCTGGACGAGGAAGAGCCGTACGAGCCGCTGCGCGTGGACCCGGCGATCGAGGCCCAGCAGGCGGAGCGGCTGGCGAAGCTGCGGGCCGAGCGGGACCAGGAGGCGGTGGACGCCGCGCTCGCGGCGCTGAAGAAGGCGGCGGAGGGCGAGGACAACGTCCTGTACCCGATGAAGGACGCCCTGCGCGCCCGCGCCACCGTGGGCGAGGTGTGCAACGCGCTGCGGGAGGTCTGGGGGACCTACGTGCCCTCGGACGCCTTCTGAGCGGCTGACCGTCTCGCCCCGCGAAACCCGGAATCGGAGTGTCGTACCCCCGTGCGACACTCCTTTCCATGTTCGGTGTCATCGACCTCCCCACCTATCTCGCGGGCCTGATCCTGATCGTGCTGCTGCCCGGTCCCAACTCGCTGTACGTGCTGTCCGTGGCCGCCCGCAAGGGCGTTCGCGCCGGCTACACCGCCGCGGCCGGCGTGTGGTGCGGGGACACCGTGCTGATGACCCTGTCCGCGGCCGGAGTGGCCTCGCTGCTGCAGACGAACGCGCTGCTGTTCGGGATCGTGAAGTACGCCGGCGCCGGCTATCTGACCTGGCTGGCGGTCGGGATGCTGCGAGCCGCGTGGGGGATGTGGCGGGCCCGGCGGGAGCAGGCCGTCCAGGACGCCCCGGCGCCCCCCGGTGACGAGCGGCCCTACCGCAGGGCGTTCGTGATCAGCCTGCTCAACCCCAAGGCGATCCTGTTCTTCGTCGCCTTCTTCGTGCAGTTCGTCGATCCGGGGTACGCCTACCCGGCGCTGTCCTTCGTCGTCCTCGGCGCCTTCGCCCAGATCGCGAGCTTCCTGTACCTGAGCGCGCTGATATTCAGCGGCACCAAGCTGGCCGCCGCCTTCCGGCGCCGCAAGCGGCTGTCGGCGGGGGCCACTTCGGCGGCGGGCGCGCTGTTCTTCGGATTCGCGGTGAAGCTGTCGCTGGCCAGTGGTGCGTGACGAAGCTGTCGCTCGCCGGTGGCGCGTGATCACAGGCCGAAGCGCGCCAGATAGGCGGGCAGCGTGTCGGCCGTGTCACCCGCCCAGCCGACATAGCCGTCCGGCCGCACCAGGAACAGCCCCTTCCCGTACGACGCCTGCTCCGGCCCGCTGACGGCCCGTACCGCCTCCGGCAGCCCGGGTGCCGGCAGGCCCACCGCCACCAGCGTCCAGTGCGGCCCCCGGAAGACGTCGAACAGCCGTACGCCGTCCAGGACGCCGTCGGGTGCGCGGTCGCCCGCCCGGAGCGGACCCGGCGCCCCGCGGGTCTCCACGGTCAGGGACGAGTCGCGGTACCCCAGGCCCAGTTGGCGGGTCGCCCCGCCGCGCCTGGTCCGGCCGCGGTGCACGCTCGTCGACAGGCCGAGCACCTGCGCGGCGATCGGCCGGCGCTCCTCCTCGTAGGTGCCGAGGAGGCCCGCGTCCGCCCCCTCCCGCAGCACCGCACCCAGCTTCCAGCCGAGGTTGTAGGCGTCCTGCACGCTGGTGTTCAGGCCCTGCCCGCCGGCCGGGGAGTGGATGTGCGCGGCGTCCCCGGCGAGGAGGACCCGCCCGGCGCGGAAGGCGTCCGCGAGGGCCGCCCGGGGCCGGAAGTCCGAGGCCCACCGGACCTCGGTGACGGCCTCGGGCGCGAGGTGGGAGCGGGCGCTCACGGTCTTGCGGATCCCCTCCGGGGAGAGGTCGACGTCGGTGTCCACCGGGAACTGTGCCACCACCTGGAAGTCCGCCGTGCCCGCGAGCGGGCAGATCGCCAGGAAACCCTCGCCCTCGCCGCTCGGCGGGAAGACGTGCCAGTTCTCCCGGTCGAGCCCGTCGATCCGTACGTCCGCCACGAGCACCGGCTGCGGATCGACGGTCTCCCCCGCCATCCCGATCCCGAGCGCCCGGCGTACGGTCGACCGCCCTCCGTCGGCGGCGACCACGTACCGCGCCCGGACGTCGGGCCCGCTCGCGAAGCGCGCGGTCACGCCCTCGGCGTCCTGCGCGAGCCCGACGACCTCCCGCCCGAAGCCGACCCTCCCGCCCAGCTCCCGCAACCGGTCGAAGAGGATCTCCTGCGTCCGCCACTGCGGCACCATCCACGGCTCGTTGTACGGCGAGTCCTCCGTCGGCTCGGCGGGCTCGAACATCTGGTGCTCGCCCACCCGGCGCCCGTCCTGCCAGATCATCCCCACGGGATAGCTCCCGCCCGCCGCCCGGACCGCCCCGAGCACCCCCAGATCGTCGAACACCTCCATGGTCCGGGGCTGGATCCCCTTGCCACGGGAGCCGGGGAACAGTCCCTCGGCCCGCTCCACCACCAGCGCGTCCACTCCCCGCCGGGCGAGATCGACTCCGAGGGCGAGCCCCGTCGGGCCCGCGCCCACGATCAGTACGTCCATGGCGACCCTCTCCTTAACGCTGTTAAGTTTCACTGACGACGAGAGTGGCCTTAACGCCGTTAAGCTGTCAAGCGTGAACACGGAACGCCGAGCCCCCCTCGACCGCCGCCGGGTCGCCGTCACCGCCCTGGAACTCCTCAACGAGGTCGGCCTCGACGGCCTCACCCTGCGTGCCATCGCCAAGGAACTGGACGTCAAGGCGCCGGCCCTGTACTGGCACTTCAAGGACAAGCAGGCGCTGCTGGACGAGATGGCGACCGAGATGTACCGCCGGATGATCGTGGGCACCGCGCCGGACCCGGCCGACACCTGGCAGGAACGCCTGCTGAAGTCCAACCGCGGCCTGCGCGCGGCCCTGCTGGGCTACCGCGACGGTGCCAAGGTCTTCAGCGGCTCCCGCTTCACCGGCATCGAACACGCCGAGCAGATGGAGGACACCCTGCGCCTGTTCACGGCGGCGGGCTTCGCCCTGCCCCAGGCGGTCCGGGCGACGATGACGACGTACTCGTACACCCTCGGCTTCGTCACGGAGGAGCAGGGGCCCAGGCCCGTCGCCGACGAACGCGCCCACCTGCTGACCGACTTCCCCTTGTCGGCAGCGGCGGGCGCGGAGATCTTCGCGAACTACGACGAGCACTTCGAGGAGGGCTTGCGGCTCGTCATGGCGGGGGTCGAGGCGACTTACCTCAGGGGCGCGGGGAACTGCGCGCCAAGCCCCCACCGGCCCGCGGCCGACGACGCATCCGCCGCACCGCCCGAGTGACGATCGGTGGCAGCAGGTCAACAGCCAGCGCCCGAGGTCGAGACCTCCGGGGCTTCCCGGCGGACGGGGCGACCGGTGCTGCCACCTCCACCGGCTCCACATAGTGTCGAGAGGTGGGGAAGGTCGGCGGCTGCATCCCGCGCGAGCGGACCCGCACCAGCCGATGCCCCGCGGCCTCCTGCACACTCAGCCCGCAGTCCTCCCGCGCCCGGAGCATCGCCAGCAACTCCTCCTGCACCGGCCCGGGATCCCCCCATGTGCCGTACAGCTTCTGCGTGCTCAGACACACCGGCCGCAGCCCCCGGTTGAGCACCGCCTCCCAGGCCGCGACGGACACCCCGGGCGTGTGCTCGGACCGGAAGTCGTCGAGCACCACGATCCCGTCGGGCACCAGCAGGGACTGCGCGGCCCCGATGTCGTCGTACACATGCTCGTACAGATGAGAGGCGTCGATGTGGACGAACCGGCATGTGCCCGGCGCGACTTCCCCCGTGATCAGGGAGCTCGGCCCCTGGATCACCCGGGGCAGATCGTCGTGAAACGCCAGATAGTTCCGCTCGAAGGCCTGCCGCGTCAGTGACGCGTACGACTTCGACGCCTCCGCCTGGTTCGCCCCGTCCGGCGCGTCGCTCTCGAAGAGGTCGCAGACCGTGAAGGTCTCGCCGGGGCGCAGATGCCGGCCCAGCAGGATCGCGCTCTTGCCCAGGTAGGCCCCGAGTTCCAGCAGGTCACCCCGCTGTCCGAGGGCCTCCTGGCGCCTGAGGAACCAGGTGAACAAGGTCTGGTCGAGCGCCGGGAACCAGCCCGGCACATCGCCGAGCTCACCGGGGAGTACGGGGGTCTGCTGTGCGTTGGCCATACGACGAGCCTGCTCACTGGGGTGCGGACAATCCATCACCGGGCTGAACGTCCGGTGAACAACGGCTACCCGCAGTGTTGCCGCCCCCGGCGCTCAGCGCATCTTGGTGAGGGCCGTTCGGAGGCGTGGCGTCAGCGGCTTCTCGACGTAACGGTTCATCAGCCAGGCCAGCGCCAGCATGAAGGCGATCGTGAGAGTGAAGGTCGCCCACGAGGACAGCTCGAGGTCCTGGTGGAGGGTCTTGATGACCACCCAGCCCAGGTGCTCGTGCACCAGGTAGAAGGGGTACGTCAGCGCCCCGGCCACGGTCAGCCAGCGCCAGTTCGCCCAGTTCAGCCAGCCGAGCGCGATGGCCGCGACCGCCACGAAGCCGAGGGTGACGATCAGCACGATGCCGAACGAGGTGCGGTGGGCGAAGGCGTCCGGGCCGGGCGCCCGCCACAGGTTCTGCACCGCGTAGTGCTGGCCGACCAGCCAGCCGACCCCGACGATGCCCCAGCCGTAGGCGTCCCGCCGGTCGCGGTGGACCAGGTAGAGGCCGACGCCGCCGATGAAGAAGGGCGCGTACTCGGGCATCAGGACCAGGTCCAGCAGCGGTTCGTTCGCGGCCTCGGCGATGACCGCCGCCAGCGTCCAGATCCCGCAGAACATGATCACGCGCTGCCTGGTCGCGCCGGGCAGGACCACGCACAGCGCGAACAGGGCGTAGAAGCGCACCTCCGCCCACAGGGTCCAGCACACCCCCAGCACCCGGTCGACGCCCAGGGGCTGCTGAAGCATCGTCAGGTTGACCAGGGCGTCGCTCGGTGAGACCGCCTTGTAGGCGACCATCGGCAGCGCGAACACCGCCGTCACCAGCAGCACCGCCACCCAGTAGGCGGGCAGCAGCCGGGAGGCGCGGGAGGCGAAGAAGGACTTCAGCGGCCGCCCCCAGCCGCTCATGCAGATCACGAACCCGCTGATGACGAAGAAGATCTGGACGCCGAGACAGCCGTACGCGAAGAACTCGTGCAGTGTGGGGAACTGGACCGTCGGTGAGCTGCCCCAGGCGGCTGTGACCTCGCCGCCGCGTCCGCCGTAGTGGTAGGCCGCCACCATCAGTGCCGCGACCAGTCGCAATCCGTCCAGGGCCCGTAGCCGGGATTCCCGCGGTGCCGTCCGGGCCGCCCTCCGCGGCGGCTCGATCACCGTTCGGACGGTCATGCTGGTCACAGAAATTCCCCTTGCCAGGTGTTCCTCATGAGGGTGGAGCTAGGCACGTTAGTCCGAATCACAGGCATGTCTTGGGTGCCCTGCCAACGATTAGCCCTGTAGTACCTATCAGTTCACCTGAACGTCGTTTTGCCTTCCTAATTTTTCTCAGCATCCCCCCACGGATAATCAGACGGTTTCACGATCCCCCCACCCGCCGGCAAACCGCGGCAAACACAGCATTGGCTTGGCAAATACCAGGAGTGCCATGACGAGGGTCCAGAACAGACGGGCACGTGCGCGTGGAGGGGAGCTGGACGACTGTTTGCGTGCCTGCGCGGTGCACAGCGGCAAAATCGTCGGCAGCGTCGACCGCCGGCGCATCGAACTCGCCGAGCAGCTCAGAAAGCTGCTCGTCGCGTGGGGAACCGCCCCCGCCGCCCCCGCACCCGCCCCGGCGACCGGCGCGACCGCGCTGCTCAAGCGCGCCGTGAAGGGCGCCGCGACCCCCGCCGCGGGCATCGGCAACGAACTGCTCGACGCGCTGCTCGCCGTCGCCAACCAGGCGCTCAAGTGCGGCTACGACGACGAGTTGAACCTCGCCCTGGTGATCAGCGACACCGTGCTCGCCCAGCGCAAGAACTCCCGGGCCGGCTGGCGGCTGCGCGCCCGCCTGATGGAGACGCTCGGCGAGGACGCCGAGGCGCTGGAGGCGTACGAGAAGTACCTCGGGCTCACCGACGACGACGGTTTCGGCGTCAAGGCCCGCATCGCCGGCCTGCGCACCGCGGGCGACCGCGAGCGCGAACTGCTCGCCGTGCTGCGCCGCCAGTGCCCGCGCGCCGAGGAGTTCACCCGCGGTGACACCACCGAGGTGTGGGCCGAGGGCCTCGCCGCGCACGCCGTCGGCGACTGGGCCGCGGCCGAACCCCGGCTGGTGGGAGCGCTCCTGGCCATGGCGGACGCCCCGGCGAACGACCGCCAGGAGCTGCTCGGCCAGTACCTGGACCTGCGGATCGCCCTCGACACCGATGTCACCGCCCTGACCGAGGTGCTGGCCCTCTACGCCGAACAGCGCCGCAGCCGGATGCGCGGCCCGGTCGCCGACCCCACCGTCGGCGGGGTGCAGTGGATCAGCCTCGGCGAGTTCCGCAACCGCATCGCCGGGAAGTCGATCTGCCTGATCGCCAACTCCGGCCGGGTGGGCGCCAGTTCGATGGGCGCCGAGATCGACGCCTACGACCTCGTGGTGCGCTTCAACTCCTTCAGGATCGACCCCAGGCACACCGGCAGCCGTACGGACATCCACGCGACGATCCACAAGCACGGCTTCAACTGGGAGAAGCGGGTCGACACCCGGCTCGTCTTCGGCGGGGTCTCCGGCGACTGGAAGTGGTCGCTGCGCAACCGCCTGGTGCCCGGCGCCCAGACCCACCTGGGCGACGAGTCGCTGCGCTGGCCCGTGCGCAACATCGGCAAGCTCTCCACCGACGTCTGGTCCGGCATCCCGACCACCGGGTTCAACATGCTGTACCTGCTGGACTTCCTGGACGTCAGCCCGAAGCTCGACCTGATCGGCTTCGACTTCTACGAGAGCGGCGCCTACCGCGTGCAGGAGGCCATGAAGCTCGCCATCACCTCCGTGCACGAGTACACCAGCGAGAAGGCATGGGTCATGGAGCGGGCCCAGAGCGTGACCGACATGAGGATATCCCTGCGATGACCACGACCACCCTGCCCGCGACGCAGGCTCCCGTCACCGACGCGGCCGCCCTCACCGGCAAGCGCCGCATGGCCTTCGCGTCCTACGTCGACGAGAACTACCTCCCCGGCTTCCTCGTCCTGCTGCGCAGCCTCGCCCTGTCCAACCCGACCGTGTGCGAGGACTTCGTCGTCCTGTACGACGATCTGCGCCCCGGCTCCGTCGCCAGGATCCGCGCGCTGCACCCGCGGATCGTCCTCAAGCGGGTCAACGACACGCACTACGACTCGTACAAGAAGGGTGACCAGGACAACTACCTGGTCCGCAAGGCGTACTTCATCCTCGACGTCTTCCGGCTGCGCGAGTACGACACCGTCATCACCCTCGACACCGACATGGTCGTCCTCGGTGACCTCGGCGAACTGCTGAAGCTGCGGGAGGGCCTCGCGGCCGTGCCGCAGTTCTTCTACGGCCAGCACAAGCTCAACTCCGGTCTGCTGGTCATCCAGCGCGAGTACCTGAGCGACGAGTTCTGCGCCAAGCTGGACGCCACCGGCCGCAGCGGCGACTACGAACTCGACAAGCACGACCAGGGCATCCTCAACGCCGTCCTGGACGGCGACTTCGTCCGCCTGGACCCGCGCTACAACTTCGTCAAGCGGCGCCTGTCCGGTGATCTGCCGGTCCCCGAGGACACCGCGATCCTGCACTTCACCGGCCGCCACAAGCCGTGGCAGGGCGGTGAGTCCGGGTACAGCCTGGCCGAGGAGAAGTGGCGCGAGTTCGAGCTGTCCGACGCCGAGTTCCACGCCGAGTACCTCTCGAAGTCCGGCGGCCTGCACCACGACCTGATCGTGCACTACGGCACCCCGCACGTCGCCCGCACCGGCGATGTCGAGACCGCCCGCAAGGTCGCCGCCGCGCACATCGCCTCCGGTGACTACCAGGACGCCGTGGACGTCCTGGAGAGCGTCCGAATCCCGCTCGACGAGGCCTGGCCGCACGAGGTGCTGGGCCACGCCCTGATGAGCGTCTCGCGCTACGACGAGGCCAAGGCCCAGTTGCTGCTGGCGACGGCCGCCCCCAACCGGGCCGCCACCGCCTACGCCCGGCTGGCCCAGGTGGCCTGGGTGCACGGCGACAACGCCGGGGCGCTGAAGTACGCGACGGCCGGCATGTCCGTCGACATCACCCACCGCTCCAGCCGCCTGTGGGCGCAGCGCGCCGCCTCCGTCCCGGCCCAGGAGCTGGGCGCCCCCGAGGACCAGTTGGCGCACGTCGCCTTCTACATGGACCGTCAGGGCAACGCGGGCGACAAGCTGCTCCCGGAGAGCGTGCGCAGCGCCTTCGGCCCGGACACCACCTCCCGCCGCTGGCACTCGGTGCACGCCCACCGGCTGTTCGACGAGGCCGCACTGGAGCGCGTCAACGCCCGCCGGGGTCTGGTCATCGGCGGTGGCGGTCTGTTCATCCCGGACACCATGCCCAACGGCAACAGCGCCTGGCAGTGGAACGTGCCGGACGAGCTGATGCGCCGGATCGACGTGCCGATCGCGGTGTACGCCGTGGGCTTCAACGCCTTCGACGGCCAGTCCTACCGCGCGAGCCGGTTCCGTGAGTCGCTGCGGCTCCTGGTGGAGAAGTCCGCGTTCTTCGGCCTGCGCAACCACGGCTCGATCGAGAAGGTGCGCGCCATGATCCCGGCGCACCTGCACGACAAGGTCCGCTTCCAGCCCTGCCCCACGACGGTCACCCGGCAGCTGGTGCCGGGCTGGCAGGACCCGGCGCACCGCGAGGACACCATCCTCGTCAACGCCGCCTACGACCGCGCGGGCCTGCGCTTCGGCCACGACTACGGCTACTTCCTGGCCCAGATGGCCCGGGCCGTCCGGGACCTGGGCGAGCTGGCCGAGGTCAAGTGCGTGGCGCACTCGCTCGACGACGAGAAGATCGCCTTCGATCTCCGCCGCGAGCACGGCATCTCGATGCCGGTCATCCCGATGTACGACTTCGAGAACGACGAGATCCGCGATCTGTACGCGCGCACCAAGCTGGTCATCGGCATGCGCGGCCACGCGGGCATGATCCCGTTCGGCTGCGGCACTCCGATCATCAGCCTGATCTCGCACCCGAAGATGGCGTACTTCCTGCGCGACATCGAGCGGCCCGAGTGGGGAGTCTCGGTCCACGACCGCCACCTGGCCGCCCGCCTGGTGGAGCGCTCGAAGGACCTGCTCCGCGACCACGCGGCGACCGTCGCGGACGTCCACGGCCGCCAGCAGGAGCTGTGGAAGGTCACCGAGGCGAACGCCGCCGACCTCAGGGTCATCCTGGGCGGCTGAGCGAACGTGTGGGGCCCCTCACCGTCACCGGTGCGGGGCCCCACACGCCTTTCAGCGGCCCGCGAGCCTCTTGGCCAGCTTGCCGAACAGCGACGGCGAGGAGCCGCCCCCGTCCTTCTCGTACGCCGACCTGAGCTGCTTGAAGTGGTCGGCGCGGGTCCGGCTCAGGTACTCGTCATCGGTGAGCCTCTTCGCGATGGACCAGGCCTGCTTGTGCCGCCCGTCGTAGTGGGCGACGTACGCCTTCGCCAGCTCCAGCACCGACTTGAAGGGGATCCCGCCGGTGTGGTCGCGGTCGATCCGCTCCTGCACGGCGGAGATCAGCTTCAGCTTCTCGTCGACTGTGAAGGCGTCCTCGGAGATCGTCTTCAGCACGTGCTCGGGGATCGGCCTGGTCACCTCGAAGGCGAGCGTGGAGCGGATCGGCGGGCCGGCTGTCTCGATGTACGGCAGCAGCGCGCCCGTGCTGTAGTGCAGCCACGGCAGCCGGGGGCCGGCGAAGTCCTGGTGCAGGACGACCGATCCGGGCCGCAGCCGGGTCAGGAAGCGCTCGGACACGCACTTGAAGACCCGGGCCGTCTTGGCGATGTCGATGTGCAGGAACTCGATCGGCGTGGTGTCGTGCGGATCCGAGGTCTGCCAGATGTCCCCGGCGTGGATCTCCAGGAAGCCCAGGAAGGGGTCGAGCCGCTCACGGAAGTCGTCCAGGAACGAGGTGTCGCCGTCCGAGGGCTTGGCGCCGGCGGTGAAGAACTTCTCGGAGGCGAAGGTGCCCTTGCCGACGTGGAAGAAGTCGTACGCGTGCAGCCGTCCGGTCTTCTTGTCGAACACGGGGCTGTCGCGCAGCCCGAGCGCGAGCGCGTACGTCGATCCGCCGCCGCCCGAACCCAGTTCGACCAGCCGGTCCTCGCCCGTGAGGCGATGGCGGCCGAGAAGGTAGAGGAAGCGCAGTTCCCAGGAGCTCACCTGGGAGTAGGGGAGATCGTCCGGCAGCTTTACGCCGTCGAGCATGGGGTACAGCCGGCCGAGGTTCGTCATGAGTGCCTCACGGGGTGGGATGGGGCGGCGTTCCGGAATCCTAGAGATTCGAACGCCGCCCACACCATGGATTCATCGGTTTAATCCGACGGTGTGCCACCGTTTCCTCGGCTGTTCCCGGCAGTTCACCGGGTATTGGCTCAGCGGCGGACCGCCTTCTTCAGCGCCCTGGCCCGCCGCACCACCCGGCGCGCGGCGGAGTTGCGCGGCAGGAACGAAAGCCGCTCCGGGATCCCGCCGGGCAGGCCCAGCGAGGTGAGCCGCTTGCGCTTGAAGTAGCGCTGGGTGCGCGGCTTGTAGTGCTCGGAGAGATAGCGCTCGGCGGCGGGACGCAGGCTCGGGTAGATCTGCGGCTGCATGGTGAACCCTATGGCGGCGACCAGCGCGCCCAGGGTCTCGGCCGGGACGGTCTCCTCGCCGTCGCGCCTCTCCAGGTCCGGCAGCACCGCGTCCGCCAGCACCGCGGGGATGCGGTTGCTGTTCTGATACGGGGTGAGCCCGTCCAGGAGCGGCTCGGTGCCGATGCGGGCCACCGGCAGGTCGTAGAAGGCGGCGGCGGTGAACAGCGCGGTGGAGAAGCAGCCGACGACCAGACCCGGGCGGGACTTCTCGAACAGCACCTCGGCGAGCACGGGCGTGTCCAGCACGGTGAGGTCGACGCCGAGCTTCTCGGCCTCGGCCTCCAGGGCGCGGCTGTAGCGGGCCGGCGCCGTCGGGTGGGGCTTGAACACGATCGTGCGGTGCCCGCGTCCCACCGCCCCGCGCAGCATCCGTACGTGCAGCTCCTCCTCCGCCTGCGGGGTGAGGATGTTCAGCGCGGACAGGTACTGGCCGAGCAGCACCGCGGAGTTCTCCGGCAGCACCGGCAGGTCCTCGATCACTCCGGCGAGTTCGCCCATGACCTTGCGGAAGGCCTCGGTCGGCAGCACCTCGGCGGGCACGTCGAACTCGGTGAGCAGCGTCGGGGTCAGGCCCGGCACGAGGTCCAGGTGGAGCAGCCGCCGCACGCGGGTGCCGACCAGCGGGTCGAGCTTGTTGCGCGTGGGGCCGTAGCTCATCAGGCCGTCGGCGTAGACGTGGACGGGGGCGCCGGTGAACATCTGCGCGAGGGCGAGCGCCGGATTGACCTGGATGGACTCCAGGACCAGCTCCACCCTGTCGTCGCCGAGGCCCCACAGCAGTCGCACGTACCGCTCGAACAGCGGAAGGTCGTCCATCCGCGGCGACCAGGCGCCGGGGTGGAAGGGACGGATGGCCTCGTTGAAGGAGACCACCCCGTCGAAGTGGTCGCGCAGCGGTTCGAAGCCCGGCATCTCGTCCACGGCCATCGTAGTCTCGGGGCAGGCGGAGTTGTTGAACACCAGCAGCAGCCGCCGGTCCGCCTGCTCGAAGACCTCCGAGTCCAGCGCGGCGGCCAGGGTGGCGGCGCCGTACAGCGTCGAGACGCAGAAGATCTGGGTGGTCTTTACGGACATCACGCGGCCGCCTTCTGGGTGGTGGCCCGGCGCCGCAGCCGGCGCAGCTTGCTCGCCCGGCGCAGGTCCATGGTTTCGAGCACGTCGCCGAGCGCGTCCTGCGGCATCCGCCGTATGGCCGCCGCGCTCATCGCCCGCAGCTGCTTGGCGACGGAGGGTTCCCACTTGGACTCGTCCGAGAGGTGGTGCGCGATGATCGCGCAGTACGTGCGCACCGCCTTGGGCAGCAGTCGCTCCGCGTCCCGGTCAGCCGCGGTCTCCTCGATGACCTGATCGAAGGCGCGGATGAAGTCCAGTTGACGGACGTCACCGATCTGGGTGAGGGAACCGGCGACGCCCCGGCGGTAGAAGACACCGAGCAGGCTCACCACGGCGAAGGACTCCGCCTCGCGGTGCAGCTTCCAGATCCAGGGCCGGTCCTCGGCCGTGCGCAGTCCGTCGGTGAAGTGCAGCAGGCCCTTGTCCAGCAGCCGGCGGTGATAGGCGCCGGCCCAGGCGTAGGCGTAGTCCACGGTGGTCGTGCGGTCGGCGGGCAGGATCGCCGCGCGCGGGTCGAGGACCTCGCCGCGGCGGCCGTGCGGGACCCGGTGCACGGACCGGGCGCGGGCGTTGGCCTGGACGTGGTCGGTGCGCACGAAGTCGCAGCCCAGCTCCTCGATGGCGGCGACCAGTTCGCCGAAGTAGCCGGGCGCGAGCCAGTCGTCGCCGTCGAGGAAGGTGAGGTACTCCCCGGTTGCCGCGTCCAGGCCGGTGTTGCGGGCGGTGGCGAGTCCTCCGTTCACCTCGTGGCGGATGTAACGCACTTGTGCGACATCCGAGAGTTGCTCGGCCGCCCGTTCGAGAATGGCGGGAGTTTCATCCTTCGAATGGTCGTCCACCAGGATGAACTCGAAGTCGCTCCGGGCGTTCGCCCGAAGGCTTCTGAGGGTGTCCGGGGCGTATTGCTGCACGTTGTAGAACGGCACGATCACGGAAAGCTTTGGCACCTGCAAAAGATTAGTTGGATGCCTGGCAACAGATCTTGCCGGTGTACGTACTTCGGGTGAACTCGGTGTGTCGGAATGGTGCATCCCATGTACTTCCCGGGCTCTGACGAGCCAGTTCGGCTCTCGGTGGTGTGTTGTTAACTCTTCGTTGATTCGCGGTTGGGCTATACCTAGGAAATGGTTCCTAGCGTCTTCCACGTGCCAGCAAGTACAACGAAGCCGCCGCGCATCGCCGTCCTCGCGGACTCCGACACCCGATGGAAATGGGGTGCGCTCACGGCGGGCCGCATCGCCCCGGGCCCGTCCATGGAAGCCGGAGCCGAAGGGGGCACGCAAGTCGCCCCCGCCCTGAGCGGATTCCTGCTGCGCGGCCGGGCCACACCCACGGCCCGCCAGCTCGCGGAAGTCGGCGTGCGGGCCGACTCGTTGCGGGAGGTGACGGCGGTGGAATTCCTGCGCACGATGGCCGATGAGGAGTACGACGTCGTCGTACTGTCGCTCGTCGGCGGTGGCGTGCAGGCGATGCTGCACGGCCTCAAGCGGGTCTGGGAGGGACGCGAGAAGCGTCCCGTCGTCGTCACCGGCTACGTCGGCGTCGTCTACGAGAAGCTCGCCGACGGCCTGCTGCTGCGGCACGGCGCCGACCTCGTCCTCGCCAACTCCCGCCAGGACGCCGAGCGTTTTCGCGCGGTGTACGACGGGGTCGGCGCCGACGCGTCCTCGGTGACGGAAGTGGCCCTGCCGTTCCTCGGCGGAGCGCCCTACGAGGGGGAGCACGACCCGTACCGGGTCGTCTTCGCCGCGCAGCCCTCCGTCCCCGACAGCCGCAAGGACCGTACGTACCTGCTGAACCGCCTGGTCCAGCACGCGCGGCTGCACCCCGAGCGCGAGGTGCTGCTCAAGCTGCGCTCCAAGCCGGGCGAACACACCACGCACATCGAGGAGTTGCCCTACCAGAAGCTGGCGCAGAAGCTGGACCTGCCATCCAACTTCCAGCTGGTGTACGGCCACATGGGCGAGGTGCTGGACCGTACCGACCTGCTGGTCACGGTCAGTTCGACGGCCGCGCTGGAGTCACTCCACCGGCGGATCCCCACCGTCGTGCTCACCGACCTCGGGGTGCGCGAGACGCTCGGCAACCACCACTTCGTCGGCTCCGGCTGCCTCGCCTCCTGGGATCAGCTGGACGAGGGACACCGTCCGGCCCCCGACGAGGAGTGGGTGGCCCGGCAGGGCGTGGCGACCGAAGGGGCGTTCGACGCGGCCCGCGAGCGGATCGCGAAGCTGCTCGCCCAGCCGGGCGGACTGGCCCCGCTGACGCCGTACTACACGCCCGCCACGGCCCCGGGTTACCTCCCGGGCATCCTCGCCCGCCACCACCTCGGCCCCGACGGCAGTCCGCTGCCCGGCGCTCCGGCGCACGATCGTGAGCCGGGCCCGGTTCGGCAGATCGTGCGCCGGGCCGCCCGTGGCGCGTATCGCCACGGCGTCCAGCGCGTTGCACCTGTCATCCGGCGGATGGGGGAGCTGTGAGCCGCCCTACCGACTTCCTGCAAGGAGTTCAGCCCATGTCCAACCCGGAAGCGGGCCCAGGCGCCGAGGTGCGCCGCGTGCTCGCGGTGATCCCCGCTCGCGGTGGCTCCAAGGGCGTCCCCGCCAAGAACCTCGCTCCCGTCGGCGGGGTGCCGCTGGTCGCCCGGGCCGTGCGGGAGTGCCTGGCCACCCGGCTCGTCACCGACGTCGTGGTCTCCACCGACGACCAGGCCATCGCCGCCGCCGCCCGTTCCGCCGGTGCCGAGGTCGTGCTGCGGCCCGCCGCCATCGCCGGGGACACCGCCACCTCCGAGGCGGCCGTGCTGCACGCCATGGACGCCCACGAGGCGCTGCACGGCTCGCCGGTCGACGTGGTGCTGCTCGTGCAGTGCACCAGCCCCTTCGTGATCCGCGAGGACATCGACGGGGTCGCCGCGGCGGTGGTGGAGAACGGCGCCGACACCGCGGTCACCGTGGCCCCCTTCCACGGCTTCGTCTGGCGCGACGCCGAGGAGCCGGCCGCGGGCGGCATCGGCGTCAACCACGACAAGTCCTACCGCCCCCGTCGCCAGGACCGCCCCCAGGACTACCTGGAGACCGGCGCCGCCTACGCGATGGACGCCCCCGGCTTCCGCGAGCACAACCACCGCTTCTTCGGCCGTACGGAACTCGTCCGCACCGACCCCGCCCGGGTCCTGGAGATCGACGACCCGCACGACCTCGCGCGCGCCCGCGCGCTCGCCCCCCTGTTCGACGCGGACCGCCCCGGTTCGCTCCCGACCGGCGCCGACATCGACGCGGTCGTCCTGGACTTCGACGGCACCCAGACCGATGACCGGGTGCTGATCGACTCCGACGGAAAGGAGTTCGTCTCCGTGCACCGCGGAGACGGCCTCGGCATCGCGGCCCTGCGCAAGAGCGGCCTGAAGATGCTGATCCTCTCCACGGAACAGAACCCTGTGGTCGCCGCCCGGGCCCGGAAGCTGCAGATTCCGGTCCTGCACGGCATCGACCGCAAGGACCTCGCACTGAAGCAGTGGTGCGAGGAGCAGGGCATCGCGCCTGAGCGCGTGCTCTACGTCGGCAACGACGTCAACGACCTCCCGTGCTTCGCCGTCGTCGGCTGGCCCGTGGCGGTCGCGAGCGCCCACGACGTCGTGCGCGGCGCCGCACGCGCGGTCACCACCGTTCCGGGTGGCGACGGCGCGATCCGAGAGATCGCCAGCTGGATCCTCGGCCCCTCTCTCGATTCCCTCACCAAGTAAGGACCCCTCCTGCCATGAGCACCAACTCCCGT
Organism: Streptomyces sp. NPDC003635; assembly: GCF_053587635.1. Taxonomy (NCBI): domain Bacteria; kingdom Bacillati; phylum Actinomycetota; class Actinomycetes; order Kitasatosporales; family Streptomycetaceae; genus Streptomyces; species Streptomyces sp. NPDC003635. Next base: position 118,828 of record NZ_JBSFOK010000004.1, read on the forward strand.
CTCCGTAGCTTCGGTTCGTCGCGCCTGGCCGGACCCGGCCAGCCCGTGTACATCTGCGGCGAGATCGGCATCAACCACAACGGCGAGCTGGAGAACGCCTTCAAGCTGATCGACGTGGCGGCCGAGGCCGGCTGCGACGCGGTCAAGTTCCAGAAGCGCACCCCGGAGATCTGCACCCCGCGCGACCAGTGGGACATCGAGCGCGACACCCCCTGGGGCCGCATGACCTACATCGACTACCGCCACCGCGTGGAGTTCGGTGAGGACGAGTACCGCCAGATCGACGAGTACTGCAAGAGCCGGAACATCGACTGGTTCGCCTCCCCGTGGGACACCGAGGCGGTCGCCTTCCTGGAGAAGTTCGACGTCCCGGCCCACAAGGTGGCCTCCGCCTCCCTGACCGACGACGAGCTGCTGCGCGCCCTGCGCGCGACCGGCCGCACGGTCATCCTGTCCTCCGGCATGTCGACCCCGAAGCAGATCCGCCACGCGGTCGAGGTCCTGGGCAGCGACAACATCCTGCTCTGCCACGCCACGTCGACGTACCCGGCCAAGGCCGAGGAGCTCAACCTCCGCGTGATCAACACCCTCCAGGACGAGTACCCGAACGTCCCGATCGGCTACTCCGGCCACGAGACGGGCCTGCAGACCACCCTCGCCGCGGTCGCGCTGGGCGCCACCTTCGTCGAGCGTCACATCACCCTCGACCGCGCCATGTGGGGCTCGGACCAGGCCGCCTCGGTGGAGCCGCAGGGCCTCACCCGCCTCGTCCGCGACATCCGCACCATCGAGGCCTCCCTCGGTGACGGCGTCAAGAAGGTCTACGACTCCGAGCTCGGCCCGATGAAGAAGCTGCGCCGCGTGCAGGGCGTCGTCGCCGAGGCGGAGATCGCCGCTGCGGCAGGCGAGCCGCTGACGGTCTGAGTCACCCCCTCCACAGAAATCGCCTACGACGGGACGGTCGTCCGTAGATGAGCCCCCGCGCCGGTTACGCCGGCCCCCGCACTCTCGCGTTCGTCGAGAGTCCGGTACAGCTGCTGAATGTGCTGGAGTGGGCGCATGCCCAGGAGCAGGCGCTCGGCGCGGGGCTCACGCTCGTGGTCCTGTCCCCGATCGACCCGATGACCCGGGGCCAGTTGCGCCGTATGGCGGAGCTGGCCCGGGAAGCGGGGCACGAGGTGCGCTGGGAGGAGGCGCGGGGCGGCGCGGCGGCGCCGTTCCAGACGATCGGGGGCCTCGCGGGCACGCTCCGCAAGGCCTCACGCGTGGTCCTGGGAGACCCCTTCTCCCGCTACGTCCAGCTGTTGCTGACGATCACCCGGGCCCGGGACCTGGTCGTGGTCGACGACGGTACGGCGACGATGGAGTTCGTCGCCCAGCTCGCCCGCGGCGAACGCCTGGTGCGCTGGCACCGCAAGGGCGGCCGCCCGGGCCCCCGGGACCTCATCCTCGCCCCGGCGTCCACGGCGGCCCGCCGCCGGCTGACGCCGGGGGAGAACCGCAGGGTCGAGATCTTCTCCTCCATGCCGATGCAGGAGACCCTGCCGGGCCTGAAGGTGTCCGCGAACGACTTCGCGTGGACCCGCTCCCGCTTCGGCCCGCCCCGCATCAGCAAGGGCGCCGACATGGTGGGCACCTCCCTGGTGGAGACCGGCGTCGTCGACGGCGAGCGCTACCAGGAGGCCGTCCGCACCCTGGCCAAGGCGCACGGCGCGACCCGCTACTTCGCCCACCGCCGGGAGAGCACGGAGAAGCTGCACCGGCTCGCGGTGGAGACCGGGCTGGAAATAGTGCGTCCGGACCTTCCCCTGGAGCTGATCGCGCGCCGCGGCCCGATCGGCAGAACGATCCTGAGCTTCCCCTCCACGGTCGTCCACACCCTCCCGCTCGCCCTGGCCGGCACGGACGTCCGGGTGGCGGTCTGCGACATCGACCCCACCTGGCTCACCGACCACGCCTCACCGCGGGCGCAGGGCTTCCTGTCCGGAGTGACGGGCTCGGCGCGGGACGTGCACCGGCTGGCGGCGGTGACGGCGGTCTAGCCGGGCTTGCGGGCCAGCACGTACGCCCGGGTGTACTTCTCGTCCTCCACGGGCTCCCGCACCACCCGGGCCTGGAGCTGAAGGCCCGCCTCGCGCAGGTGGGCCAGCACCGTCTCGGGGGTGCGCAGGTAGTAGTGCAGCGAGATGTCCTGGCCGAACCGTTCCGTCAGGTGGATGAGCTCGTCACCGCCGTCCGTGAACTGGAACGACAGCATCACATGGCCCCCGGGCGCCAGGACCCGGCAGAACTCCTCGAACGCCGCCGTCAGCTCCTCCGTCGGGACGTGGATGATCGAGTACAGGGCGATGACCCCGCCCAGCGTCTCGTCCGCCAGGTCCAGAGCCGTCATCGTGCCGACGTGGAACCGCAGCCGCGGATGCGCGTCACGGGCCATCGCCACCATGCGCGGCGAGACGTCCACCCCGAAGACCGGGACCCCGAGCGCGTCCAGCCGGGCGGTGACGTACCCGGGACCGCTGCCGAGGTCGGCGACGGGTCTGGTGCCGTGCGCCCGGACCTGCTCGGCGAAGGCGGTGAGCAGGGCCCGCTCCAACGGGCGGTCACCGAGGCCGTCGGGGTGGCGGTCGGTGTACGCGGCGGCTATCGCGTCGTACGACGTCCTGGTGGCCCGGAGGAAGTCCGTGTCAGTCGTGGGTTCCGTCACACGGCCGGAGCCTACCGACGCGAAGGACGGGCGTCGGCAACTTCACCGGCCCGAAAACTGCCGGACGCCGGACAAGCCTCTGCGTCCTGAGCACGTCAGGATGGCGGGCGTGGAAGAAGTCATCCTTCGGTCCCGGTGGCGGCGCGCGCAGTGGGTCGTCGTAGCGATCACGGCGCCCGGCGCCGCTCTCGCCGCCGTGGGCCTCGTCCTGGGCGGTCCGGCCCCGCTGGCCGTCGTGGGCGCCCTGTGCCTCGCGGCCGCAGGCGCCGCGCTGCGCTCCGCGGCCGCCGAGGTCCGCGCCGACGCCCACGGCATCCGTACGCGGACGCTCACGGGCCGCCGGAGCGTGCCGTGGCGGGACGTCGCCGACCTCTGCGTACAGCTGCGGACCCTGCCGCGCGGCGGTGAGTCGCGGCGCGTGATCCTCGTCCCGCGCGCGGGAGGCAGGCGGCTGCTGCCCTTCCCGGCGGCCTGGGACGCGTACGCCCAGGACTTCGCCACCGACCTCGACGCGCTGCGCGCCCTGCACCGCCGGCACGGCAGCCCCGACTCCGAGCGGCTCGCCGTCGTCAGTCACCGCACCGCCGGTGGCCGCCGGGTCTGGCCCCTGGCCGCCTGCGTCCTGCTGCTCGCGGGCGCGGGCCTCGCCGCCGCGCTGGTACCGAGCGCCGACGCGGAGCGCCGGGACTGGGAGGCGGCCCGGCCGTGCGCGGCGACGACCCCCGCCGAGGACATGCGCGGGTGTCTGACGACCTTCCCGGCGGTGATCGAGCGGACCGACGACGACGAGGGCCGGGGAGGCGGCCTGCTGTACTTCACCGAGGACCGACCCCTCGACCGGCTCGCCGTCTCGCGGGAGGCCGCGCAGGAGTTCGAGCCCGGCGACGAGGTCGAGCTGACCGTATGGCGCCGCCAGGTGATGGAGGTCGCCGGAAGTGACCACGTCTGGCGCGAGCACGTCGCGCCACCCGGCGACGTGGCCGTCGTCGCGGCCGGGCTCGCCCTCGCCGCCGGTTACCCCGCCGCCCAACTGCTGATGCGCCGGCGCGGACGTGGCCTCGCCGACGACGAGGTCCTGCCCTCGGCGCTGCCCTTCGCCGCCGTCCTCGTCGGCACCGGGGCGTGGCTGCTGCCCCTGGCCCACCGCCACCCCACGGCCCTCCTCGCGTCGCCCACGGCGATCGCCTGGGCGCTCGCGGGCACCGCCGCCACGCTCGCCCTGGCCGCCTGGGCCTGGCGCGCCACGCGGATCCGCCCCCGGCGGGACACCACCGCCCCCGAGGAGGAGCGGGAGGAAACGGGGGAGGTCTTCCTGCGCGCCCGCTTCCTGGAGTCCACCGACTACAACCCGAACGGCTTCGGCACCCACATCGCCCTCGGCGGCGCCGAGCCGCCCGCGGTGACGCCGGGCCCGGGCCGGTTCGCGGCACGGCCCATCCCGGTACGGCGGCTGACCGTCAAGGAGGTGCGCCGGGTCCGCGGCGCCGACGGCGACGTCGTGCCCCGGAGCTGGCACATCGCCGACCTCGACGACGCCGGCACCCCCGTCCGCCTGGCCGCCGCCCCGGCCGATCTGGCCCGCATCCTGCGCGCCCTGGACGCCGGACGAACGCTCGAGGACGCCTCGACGCCGGGTTCCGAAAGGTGAACAGAACCGACGCGGCTGTCCGGGGCATGGTATGGGTTGGTAAGAGAGCGGATGGGTGCTCATGATCGACTTGCTCGAAAAGTGAGGGAGCATACCCATCCCAGACCGCACCTATGCGTCCGGGGGTCAGTTTTTCTTCCCCTAACGGGCTGAACTTTTGTTGATCGAGGGTCAGTTGGCCACCCGGGCGTCCTACCCTTCAGAGGGTGAAACACATGATGTCCGTACAGTCCGAGGCCGATCTCCAGGGGGAAGCCGGGGAAGCGCTGCTCCCGGGCACGCTGCCCGAGTCGCTGCGCGTCGAACTCGTCGCGTTCCGCCGCGACTTGCACATGCACCCCGAGCTGGGCAACCAGGAGTTCCGCACGACCGCCGCGATCAAGGAACGGCTGGAGCGGGCCGGTCTTCAGCCGCGCGTGCTCGCCGTCGGGACCGGGCTCGTCTGTGACATCGGCAACTGGGACGACGGGCTGCCCGCGCTCGCCCTGCGGGCCGACATCGACGCGCTGCCCATCCCGGACGCCAAGGCGGACTGCCCGTACCGCTCGACCGTGCCCGACCGGGCGCACGCCTGCGGTCACGACGTGCACACCACCGTCGTCCTCGGCGCCGGTCTCGTCCTCGCCGACCTGCACCGCAAGGGCCTGCTGCCGCGCCCGGTGCGGCTGATCTTCCAGCCCGCCGAGGAGGTGCTGCCGGGCGGCGCCGCCGACGCCATCGAGTGCGGGGTGCTGGAGGGCGTCGGCCGGATCGTCGCCGTGCACTGCGACCCCCGGGTCGACGCCGGGCGGATCGGCATCCGCGACGGCGCCATCACCTCCGCCTGCGACCGCCTGGAGATCGCGCTGGACGGCCCCGGCGGCCACACCGCGCGCCCCCACCTGACCACCGACCTCGTCACCGCCGTCGCCCGGGTCGTCACCGACGTCCCCGCGCTGGTCGCCCGCCGCGTCGACACCCGCGCGGGACTCGCCGTGACCTGGGGCCGTATCGAGTCCGGCCACGCCCCGAACGTCATTCCGCAGCACGCCGAGCTCTCCGGGACCGTGCGCTGCCTGGACATCGACGCCTGGCGCCAGGCGCCCGACATCCTGGTCGCCGCGATCGACGAGGTCGCCAACCTGCACCGGGCCAAGTCCGAGATCAACTACGTCCGAGGCGTCCCGCCGGTGGTCAACGACTCCGGTGTCGCCGAACTCCTCCGTGACGCCATGATCGCCCGCCGCGGCGTCGATTCCGTCGAGGGCACCGAGCAGAGCCTGGGCGGAGAGGACTTCTCCTGGTACCTGGAGCACGTCCCGGGCGCGATGGCCCGCCTGGGCGTCCGGTCGCCGGGCGAGCGCACGGTCCGGGACCTGCACCAGGGCGACTTCGACGTGGACGAGCACGCGATCACGGTCGGCGTGGAGCTGTTCACGGCGGCGGCGCTGATCGACCTGTAGGGAGCAGCTCCGGTTGCGGCCGGAGCGGCCCCGGGGGAGTCTGGCCGCAGGCGCTGACGCGTGCGCGCCGACACGAACAGGAACCCCGGGATGTCCGGGAACGCACACTTTCGATCCGGTGGTTCACGGGGACGTAACCGGCCATCGGCACGAATGGATAACGGCCACGCGATACCCCGTTCCCAGGAGTGTCTACGCGCGTTAATGTGCGCCGAACTCAGCACCCACTGCGGGGCTTGGAGAATGGGGAGCTTTACGATGCGTCGGACATCCAGACTGACTCGTATCGCGGTGGGGGTCGCGTCGATCGCGCTCGCCGCCACGGCGTGCGGTGGTACCAGCAGCGACAGCGACAGCGGCAGCGAGACCAAGGACGAGCTCGGCCTCGCCATCGCCTACGACATCGGCGGCAAGGGCGACCAGTCCTTCAACGACGCCGCGTACGCCGGCCTCGAGAAGGCTCAGAAGGAGTTCGGCTACAAGACGGCCGACATCGAGCCCACCGAGGGCGAGACCGACGCCGACAAGGAGCAGCGTCTGGCCTCCCTCGCCAAGCAGGGCTACAACCCGGTGATCGGCGTCGGCTTCGCCTACGGCCCCGCCATGGAGGCCGTGGCCAGCAAGTACCCGGACACCACCTTCGGCATCGTCGACTCGGTGGTCGAGGGCGACAACGTCGCCTCCCTGGTCTTCGCCGAGGAGCAGGCCTCGTACCTGGCCGGCGTCGCCGCGGCCAAGGCCACCAAGACCAACACCGTGGGCTTCGTGGGCGGTGTGGACATCCCGCTGATCCACAAGTTCGAGGCCGGCTACAAGCAGGGCGTCACGGACACCAACCCGAAGGTCAAGGTCGTCTCGCAGTACCTGACCCAGACCGCGGAGGAGGGCGGCTTCTCCAGCCCCGACAAGGGCAAGGCCGCCGCCGAGGGCCAGATCGAGAAGAACGCGGACGTCGTCTATCAGGCGGCCGGTCTGTCCGGTCAGGGCGTGATCGAGGCCGCCGCCAAGGCGAAGGTCTGGGCGATCGGCGTCGACTCCGACCAGTACCAGCAGGAAGCGCTGTCGGCGTACAAGGACTACATCCTCACCTCCGCGCTCAAGGACGTCGGCGGCGCGGTGTACGCCCTCGCCAAGTCCGTCCACGACGACAAGCCGCTGACCGGCGTGCAGACCTTCGACCTGAAGGTGGACGGCGTCGGCCTGTCGGAGAGCAACCCGAAGATGGCCGAGATCCCGGGCCTGACGGACGCGGTGGCCAAGGCGAAGGAAGAGATCATCGCCGGCGACATCAAGGTCAACACGGAGTGATCACCCGTTGGGACCGGTGAAGCGGGCGGGCGCCTCAGGGCCCCGCCCGCTTCCGTTTGCCCGCGCGATGTCACCCACCGCCACCCTCCGTTTGCGGTCGGCAAGGCCTTGGGTCGGCCGTCGAGTGGAGTTGAACACGGCCGGATAACAAGGTGGACAGAAGGGGTTTTCAGGCAGGTCTACGCGCGTTAATCTGCGGCGAAGCCAGCGCCGAAGCTGTGAAGCACTACCGTCCGGCGCTTGTACCGAACTAGGAGCACTTCACATGCGCCGGATTTCCCGGATCACGGTCGCAGGCGCAGCGACCGCCTCTCTGGCCCTCGCCCTCTCCGCCTGTGGTGGCACCTCGACCTCGTCCGGCTCGTCCGACGACAAGGGGGACAAGGGCCTGGCCATCGCGTACGACGTCGGCGGCAAGGGCGACCAGTCCTTCAACGACGCCGCGTTCGCGGGCCTGGAGCAGGCGCAGAAGGAGTTCGGCTACGAGACGCAGGACGTGGAGCCCACCGAGGGCGAGACGGACGCGGACAAGCAGCAGCGCCTGGAGTCGCTCGCCAAGCAGGGCTACAACCCGGTCGTGGGTGTCGGCTACGCGTACGCCGCCGCCGTGAAGGGCGCCGCTGAGAAGTTCCCGGACACCACCTTCGGCATCGTGGACGACTCCACGGTCGAGGCGAAGAACGTCGCCGACCTGGTCTTCTCCGAGGAGGAGGCGTCCTACCTGGCCGGTGTCGCCGCCGCCAAGAGCACCAAGACCAACACCGTGGGCTTCGTGGGCGGTGTGGACATCCCGCTGATCCACAAGTTCCAGGCCGGCTTCGAGCAGGGCGTCAAGGACACCAACCCCAAGGCGAAGGTCATCTCCCAGTACCTCACGCAGACCGCGGAGGAGGGTGGCTTCTCCAGCCCCGACAAGGGCAAGAGCGCCGCCGAGGGCCAGATCGAGAAGAAGGCGGACGTCGTCTACGCGGCCGCCGGTCTCTCCGGCCAGGGCGTGATCGAGGCCGCCGCCGCCAACAAGGTGTGGGCGATCGGCGTCGACTCCGACCAGTACAACCAGGAAGCCCTCGCCAAGTACAAGGACTCGATCCTCACCTCGGCGATGAAGGATGTCGCCAAGGCGGTGTACAACCTGGCGAAGTCGGTCGAGGACGGAAAGCCCGAGACCGGTATCGTTCGTGGCGATCTGAAGACCGGCGAGGTGAGCCTGTCGAACTCCAACCCGAAGTTCGCGGACGACGCCGAGCTCCAGGAAGCCATCGAGACGGCCAAGGAGAAGATCATCAACGGCGAGATCAAGGTCAAGAGCAGCTGAACAGCAACACCCTGAGCAGCGTGTAACCGCGGGGTCGCGGTCGCTTGACGGGGTACGGGGAGGCATCTCCTCGTGCCCCGTTGTCAGCGATCCGTCACCCCTTTGTATGCCGTAGGGGCGCTACGCGCGTAGACGACCCCCGTCCCCAGGAGAGTGCGCCATCAACGCGTCCAGCAGCCCTCCGGCCGGCGCGGCGGTCAACGGTCAGGTGACCGCCGTCGAGCTCGCCGGGATCACTAAGCGATTCCCGGGCGTCGTGGCCAACCACGACATCCACCTCACGGTCCGCAAGGGCACCGTCCACGCCCTCGTCGGCGAGAACGGCGCCGGCAAGTCGACCCTGATGAAGATCCTCTACGGCATGCAGAAGCCGGACGAGGGCACCATCGCGATCGACGGCCAGCAGGTCTCCTTCTCGTCCCCGGCCGACGCCATCGCCCGCGGCATCGGCATGGTCCACCAGCACTTCATGCTCGCCGACAACCTCACGGTCCTGGAGAACGTGGTCCTCGGCAGCGAGAAGCTCTACGGCATCGGCGCCAAGGCCCGCCGCAAGATCAAGGAGCTCTCCGACCGCTACGGCCTCGGCGTCGAGCCCGACCGCCTCATGGAGGAGCTCGGTGTCGCCGCCCGCCAGCGTGTGGAGATCCTCAAGGTCCTCTACCGCGGCGCCACCACCCTGATCCTCGACGAGCCCACGGCCGTCCTCGTGCCGCAGGAGGTCGACGCGCTCTTCGACAACCTGCGCGAGCTGAAGTCCGAGGGCCTGTCGGTCATCTTCATCTCCCACAAGCTGGGCGAGGTGCTCTCCGTCGCCGACGAGATCACCGTCATCCGCCGCGGCACCACCGTCGGCACCGCCGTCCCCGCCGAGACGACCCCCCGTCAGCTCGCCGAGATGATGGTCGGCAGCGAGCTGCCCACCCCGGAGACCGCCGAGTCCACGGTCACCGACCGGCCGGTCATCACCGTCGACAAGCTGCGCCTGGAGGCGCCCGGCGGCAAGGCCCTGCTGGACGACATCAGCTTCACCATCCACGCGGGCGAGGTCCTGGGCATCGCCGGTGTCGAGGGCAACGGCCAGACCGAGCTGGTGGACGCCCTCATCGGCCTGAAGGGCGCCGACTCCGGCACCATCGCGCTGGCCGAGGAGGAGATCACCTCCTGGTCCACCCGCAAGCGCCGCGAGCAGGGCATCGGCTACATCCCCGAGGACCGTCACCGGCACGGTCTGCTCCTGGAGGCCCCCCTCTGGGAGAACCGCATCCTCGGCCATGTCACCGAGAAGCCCCTCGCCAAGGGCGTCTGGCTGGACCCGAAGGCGGCCCAGGAGGACACCCGGCGGATCGTGACGGAGTACGACGTCCGTACCCCCGGCATCGACGTCACCGCCGCCTCGCTGTCCGGCGGCAACCAGCAGAAGCTGATCGTCGGCCGCGAGATGAGCCACAAGCCGCGCTTCCTGATCGCCGCCCATCCCACCCGTGGTGTGGACGTCGGCGCGCAGGCCGCGATCTGGGACCACATCCGGGAGGCCCGCCGCGAGGGCCTCGCCGTGCTGCTGATCTCCGCCGACCTGGACGAGCTCATCGGCCTGTCCGACACGCTCCGGGTGATCTACAACGGCAAGCTGGTCGCGGACGCCGACCCGGCCACCGTCACCCCGGAGGAGCTGGGCTCGGCGATGACCGGTGCCGTGACCGGTCACCTGGAGCACGAAGAGACCCCCGAAGACACCCCTGAGTCTTCTGAGCCCGGCGAAGACGAGGCCCGCTGATGAAGAAGTTCGACAAGGAGCGCGTGCTCCTCGCGGTGGCCGGACCGGTCATCGCGCTCGCCGTGGCCTTCGCGCTGAGCTCGATCGTGCTCATCGCCTCGGGCAAGAACCCGGTCGAGCCGTACACCCTGATGTTCGAGCAGGCCACCTACTCCGACATCCAGGTCCTGATCATCAACCAGGCCTCGATGTACTACATCGCGGCCCTCGCGGTGGCCATCGGCTTCCGGATGAACCTGTTCAACATCGGCGTCGACGGCCAGTACCAGCTCGCCGCCATGATGACCGCGATCGTCGGCGCGCACGCCAACCTCCCGGCCGCCCTCCAGGTCCCGCTGCTGCTCCTGACGGCCCTGTGCACCGGTGCCTTCTGGTCCGGTATCGCAGGTGTCCTGAAGGTCACCCGGGGCGTCAGCGAGGTCGTCGCGACGATCATGCTGAACGCGATCGCGACCTCCGTCATCGCCTACCTGTGGCTGCCCGACGTCTTCGGTGTGAAGGTCGGCAACAACAACACCACCGGTGAGATGCACGAGTCCGGCTGGATCCCCGGTATCGACATGGGCGACGCCGGCGAGATCTACGGCCTGGTCATCCTCGCCGTGCTGCTCGGCATCGGCTACTGGATCGTCCTCAACCGCACCCGCTTCGGCTTCGACCTGCGCGCTTCCGGCGCCTCGGAGTCGGCCGCCGCGGCCAGCGGTGTCGACCCCAAGCGCATGGTGCTCACCGCCATGCTGATCTCCGGTGCGATCGCGGGCCTCGCCGGTCTGCCGATCCTGCTCGGCGACACCCACACCTACAGCCTGAACTTCCCCACCGGTATCGGCTTCCTCGGCATCGGCATCGCCCTGCTCGGCCGCAACAACCCGGTCGGCATCGCCTTCGCGGCCCTGCTGTGGGCCTGGCTCGACAAGGCCTCGCCCGAGCTGGACTTCCACGACTACGACAAGGAGATCGCGGTCATCATGCAGGGCCTGATCGTGCTCTCGGTCGTCGTCTCCTACGAGGCCGTCCGTGAGTGGGGCCTGCGCCGCCAGCAGCGCCGGGTCGGCGCGGAGCTGGCAGCCGGGCACGTCCTCGGCGCCGACAACAACACGAAGGAGGTGGCCGGCCGATGACCAGCCCGCAGACCTCGGCGGTCGACGTCAACCAGCCCACGCTGCAGCCCGCGGCCCCCACCGGCCGCCGTATCACGTGGCCCGTGCTGCTCCTGGTCATCGCCGGAGCCCTGGCGCTGACCTCGATCGTCCGCATCATCACCGGCGCCGACGGCATCACCAACGTCAGCCAGATGTCCACCGCGCTCCAGCTCGCCGTGCCGATCGGCCTCGCCGGTCTCGGCGGTCTGTGGGCCGAGCGGGCGGGCGTCGTGAACATCGGCCTCGAGGGCATGATGATTCTCGGCACCTGGTTCGGTGCCTGGGCCGGCTTCCAGTGGGGCCCGTGGACCGGTGTCCTCGTCGGCATCATCGGCGGCTGCATCGGCGGCATCCTGCACGCCATCGCGACCGTCACCTTCAACGTCAACCACATCGTCTCCGGTGTGGCGATCAACATCCTGGCCCTCGGCATCACCCGCTACCTCGCGCCGCTCGCCTTCGAGGGCGAGCCGGGCGGCTCCGCCAAGCAGTCCCCGGCGGTCGACTCACTCGGCCACTTCACCGTGCCGGGGCTGTCCGACTGGCTGCGGGACCTCAACAACCATGGCTGGTTCTTCATCTCGGACATCGCCGGTCTGCTCGGCGGCCTGGTCACCAACGTCTCCTGGCTGACCCTGATCGCGATCGCGCTGATCCCCGCCACCTGGTGGATCCTGTGGCGTACGGCCTTCGGTCTGCGGCTGCGCTCCTGCGGTGAGAACCCGGTCGCGGCCGAGTCCCTCGGTGTGAACGTCTACAAGTACAAGTACCTGGCGGTCATCATCTCCGGCGGTCTGGCCGGACTCGGTGGCGTCTTCCTCTCCATCGTCGCCAACCCCTTCTACCTGGAGGGCCAGGTCAGCGGCCGCGGTTACATCGGTCTCGCCGCGATGATCTTCGGTAACTGGATGCCGGGCGGTCTCGCCCTCGGCGCCGGTCTGTTCGGCTACACCGACAGCCTCAACCTGCGCGGCGGCTCGGAGAACGTCCACGCCCTGCTGCTGCTCGGCGCGCTGCTGCTGATCATCGGCGCGGTCTGGCTGGTGATCCGGAAGAAGTACGCCCCCTCGATGATCACCGCGGTCATCGGCGCCCTGGTGTTCGCCTGGTACGCGGGCACCAACGAGGTCCCGAACCAGGTCGTCTCCGCCACGCCGTACGTCATCACGCTGATCGTCCTCGCCCTGTCGGCCCAGCGCCTCAGGATGCCGAAGGCGGACGGTCTGCCGTACCGGAAGGGCCAGGGCAAGTGACGCGCGAGGTCGACTGGGACGCCCTGCGGGAGCAGGCGCGCGAGGCCATGCGCCACGCGTACGCCCCCTACTCGGGCTTCCCGGTCGGCGTCGCGGCCCTGGTCGACGACGGCCGCACGGTCTCCGGCTGCAATGTCGAGAACGCCTCCTACGGCCTCGGCCTGTGCGCCGAGTGCGGTCTGGTCTCGGAGCTCCAGCGCACCGGGGGCGGCCGGCTCACGCACTTCACCTGCGTGGACGGCCGCGGCGAGATCCTCGTGCCGTGCGGGCGCTGCCGACAGTTGCTGTACGAGTTCGGCGGCCCCGATCTCCTCCTAGAGACCCCGGCGGGGATCGTCCCGCTGTCGGAGATGCTGCCGCAGGCCTTCGGGCCGGGCCATCTTCGCAAGTAACTCCCGTGCGGCCCCTCTGAACCGCTTCAGAGGGGCCGCGCACTTTCTTGAGAACGTCGGAAGGAAAGTCATGGCTGGTTTGTCGACGGATGCCATCTCCGTCATCCGCACCAAGCGGGACCGCGGTGAGCTCAACGACGAGCAGATCGACTGGGTCATCGACGCGTACACCCGCGGGGAGGTGGCCGACTACCAGATGGCCGCCCTCAACATGGCGATCCTGCTCAACGGCATGAACCGGCGTGAGATCGCCCGCTGGACGGCCGCGATGATCGCGAGCGGCGAGCGCATGGACTTCTCCTCGCTCTCCCGTCCGACGGCGGACAAGCACTCCACGGGTGGCGTCGGCGACAAGATCACGCTGCCGCTGGCGCCGTTGGTGGCGGCCTGCGGTGCGGCGGTCCCGCAGTTGTCGGGCCGGGGCCTCGGCCACACGGGCGGCACGCTGGACAAGCTGGAGTCGATCCCGGGCTGGCGCGCGCTCCTGTCGAACGAGGAGATGCTGTCCGTGCTCGACGGTGTGGGCGCGGTGATCTGCGCGGCGGGCGACGGTCTCGCTCCGGCAGACAAGAAGCTCTACGCGCTCCGCGATGTCACCGGCACGGTCGAGGCGATCCCGCTGATCGCGTCGTCGATCATGTCGAAGAAGATCGCGGAGGGGACCGGTTCGCTGGTCCTGGACGTGAAGGTGGGCACGGGCGCCTTCATGAAGACCATCGAGGACGCGCGTGAGCTGGCCTCAACGATGGTGGGCCTCGGCACGGACCACGGTGTGAAGACGGTGGCGCTCCTGACGGACATGTCCACCCCCCTCGGCCTCACCGCGGGCAACGCGCTCGAGGTCCGCGAGTCGGTGGAGGTCCTGGCGGGCGGCGGCCCGGCGGACGTGGTGGAGCTGACCGTCGCGCTGGCGCGGGAGATGCTCGAAGCCGCCGGAGTGAAGGACGCCGACCCGGCGAAGGCCCTGGCCGACGGCTCGGCGATGGACGTCTGGCGCCGGATGATCGCGGCCCAGGGCGGCGACCCGGACGCCGAACTGCCGGTGGCCAGGGAGCAGCACGTCATCAAGGCCCCGTCCGCGGGCGTCCTGACCCGCCTGGACGCGTACGACATCGGCGTGGCCGCCTGGCGCCTCGGCGCGGGCCGGGCCCGCAAGGAGGACCCGGTGCAGGCCGGCGCGGGCGTGGAGATGCACGCCAAGCCCGGCGACACGGTGACCGAGGGCCAGCCGCTGCTGACCCTCCACACGGACACCCCCGAGCGCTTCGAGTACGCCCTCCGGTCGATCGAGGGCTCCTTCGACATCGCGGCGGCGGGTACCGACTTCACGGCGTCCCCGGTGGTGCTGGAACGCATCGCCTGACGAACTGCCGGACAGGGGCCGGACCTTCGGGTCCGGCCCCTGTCGCGTGCTCGGGTGCCCCTGTGCCTGATCCACGCCCTCAGCCGAGGAGGGCGGCGATGACCACCAGCACCGGCACCGAGATCACCGTCGACAGCAGGATCGCGTCGCGGGCCAGGCGTTCGGCCACTCCGTAGGTCGACGCGTACGTATAGAGGTTCTGGGCGGCCGGCAGTGCCGCCGTCACCACCACGTCCAGCAGCGGAGCGCCCCGTAGGCCGAAGACTCCCGCGGCCAGGGCCCAGGCCACCGCGGGCTGGCCCACCGACTTCAGGGCGACCGACAGCAGGACCGGGTTACGGTCCGGGCCCCGGCCGGGCATCGTGCTGCCGCACAGGGAGATGCCGAAGGCCAGGAGGACCGCCGGTACCGACATGCCGCCGATGAGGGCGAGGGGATCCATGACGGGGGCGGGGATCTCGATGTTCGTCGCCGAGACCGCCACCCCGGCCAGGGAGCCCACCGCTATCGGGTTGCGCACCGGAGTCAGGACGCGGCGCCACAGCGGGCCCTTGTCACCCGCTCCCGAAAGGTCCAGGACCGTCACCGCGGCCGGGGCCACCAGGACCAGTTGGAACAGCAGTACCGGCGCGACCAGGGACGCGTCGCCCAGGACGTACACCGCGATCGGGATGCCGAGGTTGCCCGAGTTGACGTAGCTGGAGCACAGGGCGCCGATCGTCGTGTAGCCCACGCTCCAGCGCCGTACGACCGCCACCGCCACGAAGACGCCCGCCATGACCGCCGTGCTCAGCGCCGTGACCAGGAGGCGGCTGGAGAAGACCACCGAGAGGTCGGTGTCGGCGAGGGTGGTGAAGAGGAGGGCGGGGGAGGCCACGTGGAAGGCCAGCTTGGTGAGGACCTCCCGGCCGTGCTCGCCGAGGTGGCCCCGGCGGCCCATGCCGTACCCCACCACGATCACCACCGCGATGACCGCGAAGCCCGTCAGCACTCCCTGCACAGCACCTCCCCGGCGGCGGCACCACCGTCGGGTCCTGCGGGAGGCACTGATTCATGCGACATACACCCAACCCTCGGGGGAGGGCGGGAGGCAGGTCAATGTGATCCTTGCCGGGCCTGCGATGAGTTCCGCGCGCCCGCCCGGTCTACCGGTCGTGGACGCCATGACACCCGCTGTACTCGTGCTGGCAGGACCCGTCACCAAGGACGAGGTGACCGGCCTGTGCGACGACGTGCGAGCGCTGCTGGAGGGGGCGCCCGGCGTCGGCGTCGTGGTGTGCGATGTCGGGGGGCTCGGGCCGCCGGGGCTCGGCGTCGTCGACCTGCTGGCCCGGCTCCAGCTCGCCGCGCGACGCTCCGGCGGCCGGATCCGCCTGCGCGACCCCGATCCGGCCCTACACGCCCTTCTCGATCTGGTCGGCCTCCGCTTCGAGGTGGAGGGGGACCCCGAACAGCGGGAACCAGCGCTTGGTGTCGAGGAAGCAGTGGAACCCGGTGATCCGGCCGTCTGAGATCTCCAGCACCTGCACCGCCCACGCGGTGTAGCCGCCGGTCTCCTCGTCCGGCTTGTAGTGGGCGAAGCCGGGCAGGCCGTTGGCCTGGACGGGCACCAGACGGGAGTCGGCGCAGGACGCGCCGAGCGTGGTCATGAAGCCGGTGATGTCCGCCGGGCCGGTCAGCCACAGGTCGAACGGCGGCATCGTCATGATGGCGTCCTCGTGCAGCAGCGCCGTCAGGGCGGTCATGTCGTAGCCCTCGAAGGCCGCGACATAGCGCTCCAGGAGCTTTTGCTGCTCCTTGTCCAGCGGGTCCGACACGGCCGCGTCGGCGCCCTGCTGGTCCCGCTCGGCGAGGGTCGCGCGGGCCCGCTGGAGGGCGCTGTTCACCGAGGCGACCGAGGTGCCGAGCAGCTCGGCGACCTCGCTGGCCTTCCAGGCCAGCACCTCGCGCAGGATGAGCACCGCGCGCTGCTTGGGCGGCAGTTGCTGGAGCGCGGCCATGAAGGCGAGCCGCACGGACTCCTTGGCCACGGCCGCCTCCGCCGGGTCCTCGACCGTCGGCAGCACGCGGGCGTCGGGCATGGGCTCCAGCCAGGTGTGGTCGGGGCGGGGCGAGAGGGCGGCCTGGGCGAGCGGCGTCGCCTCGGTGAGGTCCATCGGCCGGGCGCGCTTGTTGCCCGCGCTGAGCATGTCCAGGCAGACGTTGGTCGCGATGCGGTACAGCCACGACCGGACGCTGGAACGCCCCTCGAACTTGTCGTAGCTGCGCCAGGCCCGGACGAGGGTGTCCTGCACCGCGTCCTCGGCCTCGAAGGAGGAGCCGAGCATGCGGTAGCAGTACCCGGTCAGTTCCACCCGGTGCCGCTCCAGCGTGGCGTCGAGGTCCGTCGTAGTCGCCGTGTTGCTCATCGTCCACCCACCCCTGTGGCCGTTCCCTGTGAAGTACGCCTCATTGCGTCCAGCACTTCGGAAGCTACCGCAGCCCACTGACAATGGCGTGCGGAGTGGAGGAACGTGCAGGTCAGTGGGCTGTTGCGGGAACCCGCC
This sequence comes from Streptomyces sp. NPDC003635, assembly GCF_053587635.1. Lineage (NCBI taxonomy): Bacteria > Bacillati > Actinomycetota > Actinomycetes > Kitasatosporales > Streptomycetaceae > Streptomyces > Streptomyces sp. NPDC003635. The sequence continues at coordinate 135,721 of NZ_JBSFOK010000004.1, forward strand.
GAGCGGCGGAGCGGGCCGCCCGGGTGCCGAGGAGCGTGATCGCCACGACGCCCAGCACCGCCAGCAGACCGACCCCGACCGTGCCGGCCCAGCCGCCCGTGTGGAAGGCCGTCGCCCCCACCGTGCTGCCAACGCTCGAACCGACGTAGTACGAGGACTGGTAGAGCGCCGCCGCCTGCGCGCGCCCGTGCGTCGCCGTCTTGCCGACCGCCGCCGACGCCACCGCGTGCCCCGCGAAGAAGCCGCCGGTGATCAGCACCAGGCCCAGCAGGACCAGGGGCAGCGAGTCGGCCAGGGACAGCAGCAGGCCGGCGGCCGTCGTGCCGCCCGCCGCGTACAGCGCGCCGCGCCGGCCGAGGCGGCCCACCAGCCGGCCCGCTGTCGACGCCGAGACCGTGCCCACCAGGTACACCAGGAAGATCGAGCCCACGATGCCCTGCCCGAGACCGAACGGCGCCTCCGTCAGGCGGTATCCGATCACCGTGTACACCCCGCCGAACACCGTCATGAACAGCGCGCCGATCCCGTACAGGCGACGCAGCAGCGGGTCCGAGAGGTGGTCCTTCACGGTGCGCGCGAGGACTCGCGGGCGCAGCGAGCCCGCCACGAAGTGCTTCGGCGCGGGCAGCAGCAGCCGGAAGGCCACCGCGCACGCCACCGCGAGCGCGCCGACCACGCCGAGGGCCACGCGCCAGCCCCACTCCTGCGCGACCCAGCCGGTGACGACCCGGCCGCTCATCCCGCCCACGCTGTTGCCCGCGACGAACAGACCGATCGCCGTGACCAGCGCCCTCGGGCGGACCTCCTCGGCCAGATACGCCGTCGCCGACGCCGGGAGTCCGGCCAGCGCCGCGCCCTGCACCGCCCGCAGCGCGACCAGCGCGGTGAGGTTCGGCGCGAAGGGCACCAGCAGTCCGACGCTCACGGCGACCGCCAGCGACGCCGTCATGACCGTACGCCGTCCGAAACGCTCGGACAGCGCGCTCATCGGGAGCACGAACAGCGCCAGACCGCCCGTCGCCGCCGCCACCGTCCAGCTCGCCTCGCTCGCCGCCACCCCGAACTCGCCGGAGATCAGCGGCAGCAGGGCCTGGGTGGAGTACAGCAGCGCGAAGGTCGCGACACCGGCGAGGAACAGGGCGAAGCTCATCCGGCGGTAGCCGGGGCCGCCCGGAGTCATACGGGAGTCGGGGGCAGGGACGTTCGAGACGGCGCCCACGGTGGTGGACGCCCCGGTACTGGCGGGAGACATGCTTCGACGGTATGGACCTCTTACTCATCCGTCCAATGCATGGAATCGTCATAATCGTTCCCATGGAGCATCAGCAGAGGTCACAGGGGCGACCGTCATCATCCAGTGACACAGAAGACATGGCGATGTTGCTCGCCCCGCGCCTCGCCCACTTCGCCGGGGTCGCCCGCACCGAGCACGTCACCCGTGCCGCGCAGGAGACGGGGGTCCCCCAGTCGACGCTCTCGCGGGCCATGGTCCGCCTCGAACAGGACCTGGGCGTCGACCTGTTCGCCCGCCGGGGCCGTACGGTCTCGCTCACCCCTGCCGGGCGTACCTTCCTCGCCTCCGTCGAACGGGCGCTCGCCGAGATCGAGCGCGCCGCCGAGGAGGTCCGGGCGGACGCCGACCTCGCCACCGGCAAGGTCGCCTTCGGCTTTCTGCACACCATGGGCTGGGAAACGGTCCCCGGCCTGATCAGAGCCTTCCGCGCGGACCATCCGCGGGTCCGTTTCAGCCTCGTGCAGAACTACGGCGAGGCGATGATCGAGCGGCTGCGGGCGGGCGAGCTGGACCTGTGCCTGACGTCCCCGGTCCCGGACGCGCCCGACCTGGTGGGCCGCCGCCTCGACGAGCAGAAGCTGCGTCTCGTCGTCCCCGCCGACCACCGCCTCTCGTCCCGGCGCCGCATCCGCCTGGCCGAGGCCGCGGAGGAGGCCTTCGTCACCCTGGAACCCGGCTACGGGCTGCGCCGCATCACCGACGACCTCTGCCGCGAGGCCGGGTTCAAGCCGCGTGTGGCCTTCGAGGGGGAGGAGGCGGAGACGCTGAGGGGCCTGGTGGCGGCGGGCCTGGGAGTCGCCCTGCTGCCACCGCCCGCGGTGCCCCGCCCGGGAGTGGTGGAGCTGACGGTGACGGCGCCGAGGGCGGTACGGGAGATCGGCGTGGCGTGGTTGGCAGGGCATCCCGACACGCCCCCGGTGGCAGCCTTCAAGAAGTTCCTGCTGTCGAAGAAGGGCAACCTGCTTCCCGACTGACCGCGTTCTACCGCCTGCGTCCGAAGCCGGCGGCGAGCGGCATACGCAACCCCAGGGGCGGCGGCGCGGCGAAGGCGTCCTCGACCGGGCGGGAGAAGGCCCGCCCGAACAGCGTTCCCATCACGAAGTCCTCCGCCAGCGCCAGCACTTCGTCCCGGTGCTGATGCAACCCGTGCCCGTCGGAGTGCACTTCGAAGCGGCACACCTCGCGGTTCGCCTTCTTGGCCCGGGCCGCGAGCCGGAAGGACAGCTCGGGATCGGTCCGCTGGTCGTTCGTGCCGTGCACGAGCAGCACCCGCCGCCCGGCGAGCTGCTTGACCGGTTCGGGCGGGGCCGCGACATCGTCCTCCGGCAGCCAGGGGGCTATCGCGAGAACGGAGTTGACCGCCTCGTGGCCCGCCGCCCGCAGCGCGGCCCGGCCGCCCATGTCGAACCCCGCGAGGCACACCGGAACGTCCCCGTAGCGCCGTACGGCTTCCTCCACCGCCCAGTTCGCGTCCCGCGCCAGGTTCGCCTCGGTGCCGTTCCAGCCGCGCCAGCGGTAGTGCACGGCGTGCGCGGCCAGGCCCTCGCCGCGCGCCGCGCGGGCCAGCCTGCGGCCGAGCGCGCGGACCGAGGCGGCCGCCAACATCGGGGAGGGACGGCGATGTGACGTCTCGTCACCTCCGGGGAGCAGCAACACCACCCCGCTGACCGTCGTCGGCTCCGGACCGAGCGGTCTTCCCAGCCGGGCCGTGCGGACCGGCGTCGCTTGCTGTGCCATGACAGAACAGTGTCAGAAGCCCGGGTGTACGCCACCCGTCCGCAGGGTCACCGTTACGTATCGGCGCGATTCGACAACGCGCGATCTACGCGCGTAGGAGTTAGAGTGCGAAAATGACGAGCCAGACCATCGCGAACACCCCGACGCCGGACCAGATCCGCCGGGCGCCCAAGGTTCTGCTGCACGACCACCTCGACGGCGGCCTGCGCCCCGGGACCATCGTCGAACTCGCCCGCGACAGCGGGTACTCCCAGCTCCCCGAGACCGACCCCGACAGGCTCGGCGTCTGGTTCCACGAGGCCGCCGACTCCGGCTCGCTCGAGCGGTACCTGGAGACCTTCTCGCACACCGTCGGCGTGATGCAGACCCGCGAGGCCCTGGTCCGGGTCGCCCGCGAGTGCGCCGAGGACCTCGCCGAGGACGGTGTCGTCTACGCCGAGGTGCGCTACGCCCCCGAACAGCACCTCGAAGGCGGGCTCAGCCTCGAAGAGGTCGTCGAGGCCGTCAACGAGGGCTTCCGGGAGGGGGAGCGGCTCGCCCGCGCGGCCGGCCGCCGGATCCGCGTCGGCGCCCTGCTCACCGCCATGCGGCACGCGGCCCGCGCCCTGGAGATCGCCGAACTGGCCAACCGGTACCGCGACTCTGGCGTGGTGGGCTTCGACATCGCCGGCGCCGAGGCCGGTTACCCGCCCACCCGGCACCTCGACGCCTTCGAGTACCTCAAGCGCGAGAACAACCACTTCACCATCCACGCCGGAGAGGCCTTCGGGCTGCCGTCCATCTGGCAGGCCCTCCAGTGGTGCGGCGCCGACCGGCTCGGGCACGGCGTGCGCATCATCGACGACATCGAGGTCAAGGACGACGGCACCGTCCACCTCGGCCGGCTCGCCTCCTACGTGCGCGACAAGCGCATCCCGCTGGAGCTGTGCCCCAGCTCCAACCTCCAGACCGGCGCCGCCGCCTCCTACGCCGAGCACCCGATCGGGTTGCTGCGCCGGCTGCACTTCCGGGCGACCGTGAACACCGACAACCGGCTGATGTCCCACACCAGCATGACCCAGGAATTCGAGCACCTTGTCGACGCATTCGGTTACACGCTCGACGACCTGCAGTGGTTCTCCGTCAATGCGATGAAATCAGCGTTCATTCCTTTCGATGAACGACTCGCCATGATCAATGACGTCGTCAAGCCCGGTTACGCCGAGCTGAAATCCGAGTGGCTGTTCCAGCAAACCGCCTCCACCAGCGGTTCTGCGGCCGAAGAAGGCTGATCCCGGGATTACGGGGACCTGGAATGCGGGCGGGTGTTCACAATCCGTCCGCATTTCGATGTTTGCGACGGGTGCCTCGTCATGTTTACGGTCGTGGACCGCTCACATCCCCGTCATCCCATTTCGAGGACGCATTCAATGAAGCAGTCTGCTGCCAAGACCCTCGGTGTCGCCGCCCTCGGTGCCGCCTTCGCCGCCGCCGGTGCCGGCGCCGCGAACGCCGCCCCGGCCGTGCCGGACGCCGGCTCGGCGCTCGACACGGTGACCCGGACGCTGCCCGCGGAGAACGTCACCAAGACGCTCCCGGGCGCCGGTGAGGCGCTGGCCCAGGGGCAGAAGGCGGTCGGGGCGAGCGCGGCCGCCGCCACGCCGGTCGCCCAGAAGATCCTCGCCGACGGCCCGACCGCTCCGGTCGCGGGGCTCCTCGGCGGCCTGCCCGTCGGCAAGGTGCTGCCCGGCGGCGGCAGCGGCACCGGGGTGAACGGCCTGCCGCTCGGCTGAGCCCTCCCGAACGCGCCGATGGGGCGCACCCCTTGGACACGGGGTGCGCCCCATCGGCTTGTGCCGGTGGCCGTCACCAGGCGGTGCGGGCCTTGTTCTCGGAGGGCAGGAAGATCCACAGCGCGATGTAGAGCAGGAACTGCGGGCCCGGCAGCAGACAGGACAGCAGGAAGATCACGCGCATCGTGGTGGCGGAGGTGCCGAAGCGGTTGGCCAGGGCGGCGCAGACTCCGCCGATCATGCGGCCGTTGGTGGGGCGGGCGAGGCGGGACATCTGCGGCTCCTTCGGTGAGCGTCGACGGTCGGAGGCGGCTCCTGTCCGGCTGCCTCATCTGCCTTCCACGCTACGGAGACGAAGGGGGCAAAGCGTCGCTCTACGGTGCGATCCCGACCCTGGGAATCGTCGGGGTCCGACCCTGAGGAGCCTCCTCCTTCAGGGCCGTCGTGCGGTGCGCGCGCTCGGTCCTGCGGCGGAGCGCGTGGCGTGCCACCGGCACGACCGCGGTGTGGGCGAGCGCGACGCCGGCGGTGTTGAGGAGTACGGAGTCGATGTCGACGACCTGACCCGGTACGCCGGTCTGGAGCAGCTCTATGCCCAGGGAGATCCAGGCGCCGGCGACGATCGTGCGCAGCAGTGACGCTATGGGCGACACGGCGATCCTGCCGTGGACCGCCGGGAGCAGTACGCCCAGGGGGGCGAGCAGAGCGAGTGCCTCGGCGAGGCGCCGTACGCCCTGCTGCCACCCCAGTGCGAAGTCGGCCTCGATGCCGGCGAACGGGCGCAGGTTCGGTGGGACCACCCAGGGCACGTCCAGGGGCCGCAGCGTGAACCAGGCGACGAATGCTAGGTGGGCGGCGAGGAGGACGCCGCCTATTACCCGGACGCGGATTGCGGTTCCGCCGGAGCCTTGACGCTGCACGAAGCACTAGACGCGTTCATCGGTGCGATTGGTTCCGGGGGGTCGTGTTGCGTTGTGATCCGGCCGCGGGCCCGGTGGAGGCCGAGCGCGCGGTTCCCCGCATCCCTGACGGGGCGCTCCTCACCCCTCCGTCACATCCGTCGACGGGGGCTTCTCCGTCGACGGTCTCGCTCTCACCTCGTCCGTGCACTCGTAGCGTCGCAGGTCGTCCTCCGTCGGGCCGCCCAGGATGACCGAGCCGTCGCCCTCCGCCGCCGTGGAGTCGGAGAAGGTGCAGATGATCTGGGCCAGGGCCGTGGGGGCCAGGGCCTCGGGTCGGGTCGACAGGCGGAGTGTGTCGTCCGGGTCGCCCTGACGAGGGCCCGTCACCGACAGGTCGCCGCGTACGTTCGTCGTGTAGCCCGCGTCCAGTTCGGGCTCCGACGGGGTCGCCTCCAGTTCGTTGAGGAGGCCCTGGGCCACCAGGACGCGCCGTTGGGAGTCCGGGGCGCCCTCCGGGACGCGTACCGTGCGGTCCACGGCCACCAGGGACGAGTGGCACAGCAGGAAGACCTGGGCGGGCACCCCGCGCGATGCCTGGGTCGACACGTTCGGCTCGGCCAGCGAGCACTGGACCCGCGACGGCGCGGCGCCGAAGTCGGTCGGGACCTCGGTGGCCCGGATGCCGCATCCGGCGAGGACCCCGGCGAGCAGCGGGAGCGCCAGCAGTCGGCGTACGGTCATCAGGCCTCGCCCTTCCCGTCCGGGCCCTTGTTCTCCTCGGCCTCCTCAGTGAGCGCCGAGGCGTCCTTGGGCAGGCGCAGGGTGAACACCGCGCCGCCCTCGGGGGAGTTGGCGGCGGTGATCTCGCCGCCGTGGATGTGGGCGTTCTCCAGGGCGATGGACAGGCCCAGACCGCTGCCCTCGGAGCGGGGGCGGGACGCGCTCGCCTTGTAGAAGCGATCGAAGACATGCGGCAGGACGTCCTGGGGGATGCCGGGGCCGTGGTCCCGTACCGCGATCACGACCTCGGCGCCCTTCCCGTCCTCGGCGTCCGACTCGCGCACCGAGACGCGCACCGGCGATCCCCCGTGCTTGAGCGCGTTGCCGATGAGGTTGGCGAGGATGACGTCCAGCCGGCGCGGGTCCAGGCGGGCGTGGACTCCGCGCCCGGCGTCCAGGTCGACCGCGTCCAGCCAGGCCCGGGCGTCGATGCAGGCGGTGATCTGGTCGGCGACGTCCACGTCGTCCAGCACCAGACGGGCGGTGCCCGCGTCGAAGCGGGTGACCTCCATCAGGTTCTCGACCAGGTCGTTCAGGCGCCGGGTCTCGCTCACCACCAGCCGGACGGCGGGCTCGATCATCGGGTCCATGGACCCGGTCTCCGCCTCCAGCTCCTCCTCCAGCACCTCGGTGACGGCGGTGATCGCGGTCAGCGGGGTACGCAGCTCATGGCTCATGTCGGCGACGAACCGCCGCGAGGCCTCGTCCCGCGCGGCCATGTCCGCGACCCGCTTCTCCAACGCCTCCGCCGCGTTGTTGAACGTCCGGGACAGATCGGCCAGTTCATCGGTCCCGGACACCCTCAGCCGGGTGTCCAGCTTGCCCTCGCCGAGCCGCCGGGCGGCGACGCCGAGCCGGTGCACGGGCTTCAGTACGGTCGTCGCGGCGGCCTGCGCGAGCAGCGCGGAGCCGATCAACGCGAGGCCCGTGGCGATCCCCAGCGACCAGGCGAGCGAGTTGAGGTCCTTGGCCTCCGGCTCGAGGGACTTGAGCATGTACCCGGTCGGACCGCCGCCGATCACCTTGGTCCCGGCGACCAGATACGGGGTGTCGTCCTCGACTATGCGCTGCCAGTAGAGGTGGTACGCGTACTTGTTGGTGGAGTTGATCTCCTGCTCCTCGTTCACCGCCTCGCGCAGTGACTCGGGCACGTCCTCCAGCGTGAAGCCGCTCAGTCCGCCGGAGGTGCCGAACACCGTCCGGCCGTCGGGGTTCCGGGCGACGAGCAGCACGCTGAACCGCTGGCTGCTGCCCGCCATCTGGCCCGCGGTGCGCTGGAGTTCGTCCTGCGTCGGCCGCTCGGGCAGCACACCGGCGCGGCTCTGCATCTCCTGCTGGAAATCACGCAGCACCGCGTCCTGGGCGCGGGTGAGCACCGCCTCGCGGTTGAGCCAGTAGGCGATCCCGGACGCGGACACGGCGGCGGTCAGCGCCACCAGGCCGAAGACGACCACGAGACGCAGCCGCAGGCTGGTGAAGCGCAGCCGCGACCAGACTCCCTTGCGATCCGCGAACCAGCCGCGGAACCCCCCTTGCGCCTGTGTCACTGAGGCGCGTCCAGCCGGTAACCGACCCCGCGGACCGTACGGATCAGGGTCGGGGACGACGGCACGTCCTCGACCTTGGCGCGCAGCCGCTGCACACAGGCGTCGACCAGACGCGAGTCGCCCAGGTAGTCGTGCTCCCACACCAGCCGCAGCAACTGCTGCCGGGACAGCGCCTGTCCGGGCCGCCGGCTCAGCTCCAGCAGCAGCCGCAGCTCGGTCGGCGTGAGCTGGAGGTCCTCGCCGTTCTTCGTCACCGTCATCGCGGCACGGTCGATGACGAGGCTGCCGAAGGTCGCCGCGTCGTTGGACTCCCGCTCCCCGCGGCGCAGCACGGCCCGGATCCGGGCGTCGAGCACCCGCCCCTGGACCGGCTTGACGACGTAGTCGTCGGCGCCGGACTCCAGGCCGACCACCACGTCGATGTCGTCGCTGCGCGCGGTGAGCAGGATGATCGGCAGCTGGTCGGTGCGCCGGATACGACGGCACACCTCGAAGCCGTCGATGCCGGGCAGCATCACATCCAGCACGATCAGGTCCGGCCGCTGCTCGCGCAGCAGCTTCAGGCCGTCCTCACCGGTGGCAGCCGTGGCAACCCGGTGACCCTGGCGCGTGAGGGAAAGCTCCAGGGCCGTGCGGATGGCGTCGTCGTCCTCGATCAGCAACAGGGAAGGCACGGGCTCATTCTGGCCCATGGTGGGGGAGGGTTTCGACACCTGTACGGGTACGTGCACGTACCGCTCCGCTCCGTGTTCGCGCTGTGCTTGCCGTACGGCCGGCCCCTGTGACAGGTCTGTGACAGTCGGCGGACACGGCCATGAAGTGGCCCCGGCAAGCTTTTCGGCACAGGCAAGGAAGCACCGCCTGAAGCAGGCCGAACACCGGAAGTCCACGACGGGGGGCGCGAGATGAACACGCTGCACAGCATGAGCACCAGCGCAGTGGTCACGCGTCTGCACGACGTGAACGGGGGCCGGGGTTCGGAGAAGTCCGGTGCCGTGAGCGGGCGGGGGTGCGCTCGCGGCACCGGGCGTCAGCACACCGCGTATATCACGGTGGTTGACGGTTTCACGGGGGAAGCACACGGGGGAAGCGCGTACAGGGAGGACTCGGGGGAGCGTCGTTCGCTGTCGGAGGCGGAGTTCACCGCCTACGTCCAGGAGCGCCGCGCCTCCCTGTACGCCACCGCGTACCACCTGACCGGTGACCGCTTCGAGGCCGAGGACCTGCTGCAGAGCGCGCTGTTCTCGACGTACAAGGCCTGGGACCGGATCAGTGACAAGGCCGCCGTCGGGGGTTACCTGCGGCGGACGATGACCAATCTGCACATCAGCGCGTGGCGCCGCCGCAAGCTGAACGAGTACCCGACCGAGGAGCTGCCGGAGACGGCCGGCGACACGGACGCGATGCGCGGCACCGAGCTGCGCGCGGTCCTGTGGCAGGCGCTGGCCCGGCTGCCCGAACTCCAGCGGACGATGCTGGTCCTTCGCTACTACGAGGGCCGCACCGACCCGGAGATCGCGGACATCCTCGACATCAGTGTCGGCACGGTGAAGTCGAGCATCTGGCGGTCGCTCCGCCGGCTGCGCGAGGACGAGGTCCTCAGCTTCGGCCGTGACGAGGAGGACGCCTTCGGCGAGCTGGTGGCCTGAAGGTATGGGGGGATGCAGGTAACGGGGGAGCGGTAACCGGGGGGCTCACGGGGGTTGGCTCAACGGGGGAACACGGGGGACAAGCACGGGGGAGCACCAAAGGGAGCGGGACTGGAGGGCCGGGGGGTCCGTCCAGTCCCGCTCTTCTTCCGTGTCCGGGTGTTACGCGGGTGTCCTCGCCGGTACGTGGCGGCCCGCGGCGGCGTCGGCCAGGCGGCCCATCGCCTCGTCGCGGTCACAGGCGTACGCGCCCAGCGCCGTCTGGCGGGCCACGATCGACCGCTCGGTCCGCATCAGCCGCCAGCCGCGGCGCAGCAGGAAGGGCACGGACTTGCGGCCCTCCTTCAGATCGCGCAGGAAACGGCGGCGGAACGTCTTCACCGGGCCGCGGCTCAGGCACAGCGCGTCGGCCAGCAGGCCCAGTTCGCGGCAGCGCGTGACGATCTCCGCCGCGAAGATGCCCTCCGCGATGAACAGCGGGGTGCGGCCGATGTCGACGGTGTCCTCGCCCGTCCGGGCGCTGAGGGAGAGGTCGTAGACCGGGACGCCCGTACGGCCCGTGCGGCACAGGCTCTCGATCGCCGCCACCGCCTTGTCGGCGTCCCAGGACTCGGGGTGGTCCCAGTCGATGTCGGAGCTCCCGAGGACCAGCGGCAGCGTCGGGTCGTCGCCCTCCTTGTAGAAGTCGTCGAGCCGCAGCACCGGAAGGCCGGAGCGGGCCGCGAGAAGGGACTTGCCGGAGCCGGAAGGGCCGCAGAGCAGCACGACTCGCGTCGGTATGGGCGGGAGGGAACTCACGGAACACCAATATGACGCATTCACCCGCTGTTCATCGAGTCCGCGGGTCGGCTTTGAAGCGCGCGTCACACCTCAACTACCCTTCGTGTCGACCTGATTACCCCATGCAGCAGAAGGTGGCAGAGCCGATGGCCGGACAAGCGTCCTTCCCCCACCCCACCGCCCAGCGCGCGCTGGCCGTCCTCGCGACCGCCGGCGCCGCCCTCGGTGCCGCCGCGCCGCTGGCCTCCGCTATCGACGGCGAGCCGGTCCTCGACCACGTGGTCCGCACCCGCCCCACCTCCGTGGGCAAGGTCGACCCGCAGGCCGGTCTCCGGGCGGTCACCGGCACGGTCGGCTATGTCACCGGACCGGTGGCGGGTCTGAAGCCCAACCCGCTGGCGGGCACGGGAGTCGACCCGCTCGACAACGGCGTCGGCACCCAGCTCGCCGACTTCCAGCCGCTGACCTCGCAGATGCTCACGGCCCCGGTGGCGCAGGCCCGGTCGATCGGCTCGATCCCGGTCCTGGGCCAGGCGACGGGCCTGCTGGGCGGCTGACGGCACGGACACCGACAGCGGAGAGCCGCGCTTCCCCCGGACGGAGGGGAGGCGCGGCTCTCCGGTCTTTCGGGACCCCTCAGTACGTCAGTACGACGAGCCCGACGCGCCCAGCGAACCCGTGGGGTGCCAGACCGTCTTGGTCTCCAGGAACGCCGTCATACGGTCGATGCCCGGAGTCGCCGCGTAATCCACAGCCTGTGGACGAAGGACGCGCTTGAGGTTGTCCGCCGCGGCGATCTCCAGCTCCTTCACCAGGCCGTCGTCGTCGGCGGCGCCCGCGAGGTCGATGGCGTTGACGTCCTGGTGCGCGGCCAGGGGCGGCGCGATCTCCGCCGTACGACCGGACAGGACGTTCACGACGCCGCCGGGCAGGTCGGAGGTGGCCAGCACCTCGCCCAGGGAGAGGGCCGGGAGCGGGGACTTCTCGCTCGCGATCACGATCGCCGTGTTGCCGGTCGCGATCACCGGGGCGATCACCGAGACCAGTCCCAGGAAGGACGACTCCTGGGGGGCCAGGACGACGACCACGCCCGTCGGTTCGGGGGAGGAGAGGTTGAAGTACGGGCCGGCGACCGGGTTTCCGCCGCCCACGACCTGGGCGATCTTGTCGGTCCAGCCCGCGTACCAGACCCAGCGGTCGATCGCCGCGTCCACCTGGGCGGCGGCCTTCGACCTCGACAGGCCCTCGGCGTCGGCCACCTCACGCGTGAACTGCTCGCGACGGCCCTCCAGCATCTCGGCGACGCGGTAGAGGATCTGACCGCGGTTGTACGCCGTCGCGCCGGACCAGGGCCCGACCGCCTTGCGCGCCGCGACCACCGCGTCACGGGCGTCCTTGCGGGACGAAAGAGGCGCGTTGGCCAGCCAGTTGCCCTTGGAGTCGGTCACTTCGTACACCCGGCCGCTCTCGGAGCGAGGGAACTTGCCCCCGACGTACAGCTTGTAGGTCTTGAAGACGCTCAGACGCTGCTGCTCGGACTTGTCAACCTTGCTCATTTATCGCTCGCCCTCCGGGCTCGACGGGGCGAGGTACGCCTCCAGGCCGTGACGGCCGCCCTCGCGGCCGAAGCCCGACTCCTTGTAACCGCCGAACGGCGAGGTGGGGTCGAACTTGTTGAACGTGTTGGACCAGATCACGCCCGCGCGGAGCTTGTTCGCGACGGCGAGGATCCGCGACCCCTTCTCCGTCCAGATGCCCGCGGACAGGCCGTACTGGCTGTTGTTGGCCTTGGCGACGGCCTCGTCCGGGGTGCGGAAGGTGAGCACCGACAGCACCGGGCCGAAGATCTCGTCGCGGGCGATGCGGTGCGCCTGGGTGACGTTCGTGAACAGCGTCGGGGCGAACCAGTAGCCGCTCTCCGGGAGGTCGCAGGCCGGCGACCAGCGCTCCGCGCCCTCCGCCTCGCCCTGCTCGACGAGCGAGGTGATCCGGGTCAGCTGCTCCTCGGAGTTGATCGCGCCGATGTCCGTGTTCTTGTCCAGCGGGTCGCCGAGCCGCAGCGTGGAGAGCCGGCGCTTGAGGGAGTCCAGCAGCTCGTCCTGGATCGACTCCTGGACCAGCAGCCGGCTGCCCGCGCAGCAGACCTGGCCCTGGTTGAAGAAGATGCCGTTGACGATGCCCTCGACGGCCTGGTCGATCGGGGCGTCGTCGAAGACGATGTTGGCGCCCTTGCCGCCCAGTTCGAGGGTGAGCTTCTTGCGGGTGCCGGCGACCGTCCTCGCGATCTCCTTGCCGACCGCGGTGGAGCCGGTGAAGGCCACCTTGTCCACGTCCGGGTGGGCCACCAGGGCCGCGCCCGTGTCGCCGTAGCCCGGAAGGATGTTGACGACGCCCTTGGGCAGGCCCGCCTGGCGGCAGATGTCCGCGAAGAACAGCGCGGACAGGGGGGTGGTCTCGGCGGGCTTGAGGACGACCGTGTTGCCGGTCGCCAGCGCCGGGGCGATCTTCCACGCCAGCATCAGCAGCGGGAAGTTCCAGGGGATGACCTGGCCCGCGACACCGAGCGGCCGGGGGTTCGCGCCGAAGCCCGCGTGGTCGAGCTTGTCGGCCCAGCCCGCGTAGTAGAAGAAGTGCGCGGCGACCAGGGGCAGGTCGGCGTCGCGGGTCTCCTTGATCGGCTTTCCGTTGTCCAGGGTCTCCAGTACGGCGAGCTCGCGGCTGCGCTCCTGGATGATCCGGGCGATGCGGAACAGGTACTTGGCGCGCTCGGAGCCGGGCAGCGCCGACCACTTCTCGAACGCCCTGCGGGCGGCCTTGACGGCCCGGTCGACGTCCGCCTCGCCCGCCTGGGCGATCTCGGAGAGGACCTCCTCGGTGGACGGGGAGACGGTCTTGAAGACCTTGCCGTCCGCCGCCTCCACGAACTCGCCGTCGATGAACAGGCCGTAGGAGGGCGCGATGTCGACGACCGAGCGGGACTCGGGTGCCGGGGCGTACTCGAATGCGGATGCGGATGTCATGGTGATCAGTCCACCGTCACGTAGTCGGGGCCGGAGTAGCGGCCGGTGGCCAGCTTCTGACGCTGCATCAGCAGGTCGTTCAGGAGGGAGGAGGCGCCGAAGCGGAACCAGTGGTTGTCCAGCCAGTCGGCGCCGGCCGTCTCGTTCACCAGGACCAGGAACTTGATCGCGTCCTTGGTCGTACGGATGCCGCCGGCGGGCTTCACGCCGACCTGTACCCCGGTCTGGGCGCGGAAGTCGCGCACGGCCTCCAGCATGAGGAGGGTGTTGGCGGGCGTGGCGTTCACCGCCACCTTGCCGGTCGAGGTCTTGATGAAGTCGGCCCCGGCCAGCATGCCGAGCCAGCTCGCCCGGCGGATGTTGTCGTACGTCGACAGCTCGCCCGTCTCGAAGATGACCTTCAGCCGGGCGGCGGCCCCGCAGGCCTCCTTCACGGCGACGATCTCGTCGTACACCTTCAGGTAGTTCCCCGCGAGGAAGGCCCCGCGGTCGATGACCATGTCGATCTCGTCGGCACCCGCGGCGACGGCGTCGCGGACGTCGGCCAGCTTCACCCCGAGGGCCGCGCGCCCGGCCGGGAAGGCGGTCGCGACGGAGGCGACCTTCACGCCGGAGCCGGCGACGGCCTCCTTGGCGACGGCCACCATGTCGGGGTAGACGCAGACCGCGGCCGTGGTGGGCGTGGTGCGGTCGGTCGGGTCGGGGTTGACCGCCTTGGCGCCGAGCGCCCGGACCTTGCCCGGGGTGTCCGCGCCTTCCAGTGTCGTCAGGTCGACCATCGAGATCGCGAGGTCGATGGCGTAGGCCTTGGCGGTCGTCTTGATGGAACGGGTACCGAGGGACGCGGCGCGCGCCTCCAGGCCGACCGCGTCGACGCCGGGCAGCCCGTGGAGGAAGCGGCGCAGCGTGCTGTCGGACGCGGTGACGCCCGAGAGGGTCTTTGCGCTGGGGGTACCTCCCACGCGTTCGGCAGTGGGGGAGGGTGCATTGGTGGGCATGGTCACCAGACGAGCATATCTACGCGCGTAGCGGCTGTACACCCCCGGAGGTGGATGAGCTCGTCATGCACAATCGGGGCCATGACGAGCCCGAACCCTTCCTCCGTGCCGGTCCCTCCCTCCCGGGACCGGGTGTATCGCTCGCCCATGGGCATCGTGGGCGGGGTCCTGTTGCTGGTGATCATGTTGTGGCTCGGGATCGACGCGCTGGTGCAGGGGGACGGGAGCACGCCCTGGCTGGCGCTAGCCTCGTTGATTCTGGCGGTGCCGGGGGTGGCCGCGTTCACGGTGCGGCCGGCTGTCTTCGCCAATGCGGAACGGTTGCGGATCCGGAATCCGTTCCGGGTGGTCGTGCTGCCGTGGGGGCAGGTGGCGTCGCTTCGGTCCGGGTACTCGAACGAGGTCGTCGCCAAGGGTGGGACGAAGTACCAGCTGTGGGCGATTCCGGTGTCGCTGCGGGCGCGGAAGAAGGCGGCCCGGCAGCAGGCACGGGCGGAGGCCGAGCGGAGCGGGCAGCGGGGTGGGCGCGGCCGTGGCGGGGGGCTGGGGTTCGGGTTCGGTGGCTCCGGGCTCGGTGGACCCGGGCTCGGAGGCGGGAGTGAGGTCGAGGGGCCGGCTCGGGCCGAGACCGACAAGGTGATGGATGACCTTCGGGAGCTGTGGGGGGCGGGGGAGGAGTCCCCGGCCGCGCAGGGTGAGGTGACCGTGCGGTGGGCCTATGAGGTGCTTGGGCCGGTGGTGGCCGGGGCGGTTCTGTTGGTGATCTTGTTGGTGGTGGGCTGAGCGGCGGTTGGTTGCCGACGGTTCGTCGCCGGGTGCGGGTTCGGTGGGGGCTGGTCGCGCAGTTCCCCGCGCCCCTGAAGGCGTCTGCGGCGGCCTTCGTTCGTGCTGGTCCCCGGGCCCCGGGAGGCGTCGGCGGCGGTCTTCGATTGTTGGTGTGGGCTTTGCTGATGTCGCAACCAAGTCCGGGCTTTGGGTGTCTTGCTTGCGATGAGTACTGATGTTCGGCCGGTTCTGCCTCGGCCTTTGAGTGAGTCCGTTGTGCCCGATGGGTGTCTGAGCTGGGACGGGGCGCGGGTCCCGTCCTGGGTCGGTGCCCTGCCGCCTCGGTGGGTGCCCAGGGGTGGGCTGTACGACGAGCTTGTGGCGCTCGGGGTGGTGGGCAGCGCGCTCGCCTTCGGGTTTGCCGGGGTCGAGCCCTACCTCGCCGCCCTCGTGCCGCTCCAGGCGCTGTGGGTCGTGCTGCGGCCCGAGCTTGTGCGGGCTTCCGCGCCTGGGCTCGTCGCTGCCGTTGCCCTGGAACGGAGCGAGTGGCCGGCGCTCGCGGGGGCCGGGATCGTCGCCGGGGTCGCGCTGGGGTTGGCCGAAGTGCGGCTGCGGGCCCGGAAGCGGCAGCGCAAGGCCGTACTGGACGCCGCCGCGGGTGTCACGGCCGCCGTGCCCGGCGCCGAACTGCCCTTGCGGCGGGGACTGTGGCTCGGGGCGGTCGGGCTGGCCCTGATCGTCGGTGGCTGTGTGCTCGGCCGCACGTCCGGAGTCTCCGGCGCCGTCGGGTTCCTGCTGATCGGTTTCGGGGTCACCGCGCTCGTGTCCGCCCTGCTCGGGCGGTACCGGGCCGCCCGGTTGCACGCGGCGGCCGTACCGGTGCTGCGGGTGCTCGTGCGGGACGACTCGGGGGCCCGGACCGAGGTGTTCGCCGCCGATGACGTCGACGCCCTGCGGCCGCTGTTCCGTGTGTCCCTGATGCCCTTGGACACCGGCGCCGAGGAGGACGCGGGCGACGAGGGCGACAGCGACGACGATGACCACGATGACGACGAGCTCCTTGAACTGCTCGACGACGACCGGCCCGGGCCCCTGAGAGAAGCCGTGCTCTACGGGGTGCCCTGTGACGGTGCCGAAGTCGTGATCGTCAGTGCTGACGAGGATCCCGACCATCCGCCGGTCGTGGAGCGGTCCTCCGGGCCCGTGCGGCCCGTGGCCGGTGTGCGCGAGGAGCCGCGGGTCGCCGTGGTGGCCCTGGCGCCGCAGGCCGTGCTGCGGTGGCGAGCGGGGTGGCTGGACCTGCTGGCCGCCCTGTTGCTGGCGCAGTGGGGCGTCTGGCTGGGGTGGCGGGCGTTCACCGAAGCCGACTTCCCGCTCTGGGAGCTGCTCCTGGTCGTGGCGGTGGGCCTGATGGGCGCGGCTCGGGTGCCCGTGAAGGCGGGGTGGCGGATCACCGCCGACCGGGACGGGCTGTGGATCAACGGGCTGTTCAAGACGACCCGCGTTCCCTGGGACGACTTCCGCTCGGCCCGCTACCAGGCGTTGGAGCTGAAGCTGCGGTGGCGCGGCGGCGGCTCCTGGGCCGTGTCCGCGCCCCGCTGGAAATGGCTGGAGCGGCGGCGCGAGCTGACCCATCCGTACGCGCGGCTGGCCGCCGAACTCACCGCCCTGGCCGCCGATCCCGCGCTGCGGCCGACGGGGGACAGCGACGAGCGTGAGCGCGGGCCGGCGCTGTGGCCGTGGGCCCTGCTGCTCGCTCTCGGCTGGGTCGGCGCCCTTGTCGCGGCCAGGGCTGGGCTGTAGGCGCGAGGGTTCTTCCATGGCGGGGCTCTGGCGTTGCGTGGGCCACACCAGGGCCATGTACGCGCCGCAGTACGCCGAACCCGCCACGGCCGCCACCAGCGTGAGGGCTCGGTAGCGGCGGGAGGCGCGGCTCAGGTGCAGGGCGACGCAGCGCCCTGGCCGCCGATCCCGCGCTGCGGCCGACGGGGGACAGCGACGAGCGTGAGCGCGGGCCGGCGCTGTGGCCGTGGGCCCTGCTGCTCGCTCTCGGCTGGGTCGGCGCCCTTGTCGCGGCCAGGGCTGGGCTGTAGGCGCGAGGGTTCCTCCAGGGCGGGGCTGTGGGCGTGCGCGTTCGTCCACAGCGGGGCTCTGGGCGCGAGGGTCAGTCATGGGCGCGGCTCCGGTATCGCGAGGGTTCCTCCAGGGCGGGGCTCTGGCGTTGCGGCTTCGGGGCTACGGGGCCGTGGGCCACACCAGGGCCATGTACGCGCCGCAGTACGCCGAACCCGCCACGGCCGCCGTCAGCGTGAGGGCTCGGTAGCGGCGGGAGGCGCGGCTCAGGTGCAGGGCGAGGGGGAGCAGCAGGGGGAAGCCGGGCAGGAGGAAGCGGGCCCGCGGGAAGTAGACGCCGTCACTGGCCAGGACGATCGTCAGCAGGAAGCCCGTGAGGAGCAGCAGCGGCAGCGGCTGGCGGTCCGCCACGGACAGCGCGAACAGCACCACCGACGCCAGCAGCGTGGCCGTCACCAGCACCAGGAACAGGTGGGGTGTGGCGTCGTGGAACAGGTACTCGCGCATCCGGCGCAGTGTCCCGGCGCCGCCGTCCAGTTCGTTGCGCCACAGCCGCTGTACGGCGAAGTAGCCGTCCCAGCGGCCCGTGCGCAGGCCGACCCAGCCGACGTATCCGCACCAGCCGAGCGGTGCCAGGAGGGCGGCGGCGAGGGCGCGGCGCGGGAAGGGGCGGCGGCGCAGGGCCAGTAGTGCCGGGACGGTGACGGCCGCCGCCACCGCGATGCCGGTCGGGCGGGTGAGGCCCGCGAGGGTCGCGCAGGTCGCCGCCGACAGCCAGCGGCCGGTGAGCACGGCGTACAGGGCCCACGCGGCGCAGGCCGTGAACAGGGACTCGGTGTAGCCCATCCACTGCACCAGGCCGACCGGGTACGCGGCCCACAGGACGGTCAGCAGGACGCCCACGCGTCGGCCGTACAGGTGCTCGCCGACGGCGAAGATGCCCCAGGCGGCCAGGAGCGAGGCGACGACGGCGAGGCACAGGCCGGTACTGGCCGGGGTGCCGGGGGTGACGGCCGCCACCGTCCTCACCAGGAGCGGGTAGAGCGGGAAGAACGCCAGGTTGTTGGCGTTGTAGGCGGTTCCGAGCTCGTGGGCGTAGCCGTTCTCGGCGATGCCGAGGTACCAGTCGGCGTCCCACCGCGTCGCGAGGATCGGCCGGACGCCCCGCCGCTGCCGGTGCGCCCAGAGGGTCAGGACCAGCAGGCTCGTGGCGCGTACGGCGACGTACGCGAGGAGCGCGGGTGCCGCGCGGCGCGGGGACGGGAACGGTACGGGTCGCCAGCGCCGAGGGGTGGCCGGGGCAGTGGTCGCCCGGGGTGTCGGCCGGAAGGCGGTCGAGGACACGGCGGCGGCTCCAGGGCTGACGTGGCGGGCGCTTGCCGGTCCACGGTTGCCCGGGTGGCGCGGCGGGGCGTGGAGCGCGCGTCAACCGTCGTGCCGAAACCACCCGATGGGGTGCCTCCGGGTGGGGCACCCCATCGGGTGGTGTCAGGTCCTACGGCTCAGATGCCGGCCGCGGTCGAGAGGTCCCGCTTGATGGCCTCGAGGAGGTCCGTGGCCTTGGCGCGGGCCGCCGGGAGCGCGGAGTGGTCGGCGACCGGGACGACGACCTCCAGGTAGCACTTGAGCTTCGGCTCGGTGCCGCTGGGGCGGACGATGACGCGGGCGCCGTCGAGGGTGTAGCGCAGGCCGTCGGTGGGCGGGAGCTTCTCGGTGCCCCGGGTCAGATCCTCGGCGCGGGTGATGGCGAGGCCGGCCAGCTCGGTCGGCGGCTGTTCACGCAGTCGGCGCATCGCGTCGGCGATCACGGACAGGTCCTGGACCCGGACCGAGAGCTGGTCGGTGGCGTGCAGACCGTGCTCGATGGCGAGGTCGTCCAGCAGGTCGAGGAGCGTACGCCCGTCGGCCCTGAGCACGGAGGCCAGCTCGGTGATCAGCAGGGCGGCGGTGATGCCGTCCTTGTCGCGGACGCCGTCGGGGTCGACGCAGTAGCCGAGGGCCTCCTCGTAGCCGTACCGCAGGCCCTCGACGCGGGCGATCCACTTGAAGCCGGTGAGGGTCTCCTCGTACGGCAGGTTCGCCTTCTCGGCGATCCGGCCGAGCAGGGAGGAGGAGACGATCGACTCGGCGAAGGTGCCCCGGGCCCCGCGCCGCACGAGGTGGGCGGCGAGCAGGGCGCCGACCTCGTCCCCGCGCAGCATCCGCCACGCGCCGCCGTCCCGCACGGCGACGGCACAGCGGTCGGCGTCGGGGTCGTTGGCGATGACCAGGTCGGGGTCGGTCGCGGCGGCCTTGGCGAAGGCCAGGTCCATCGCGCCGGGCTCTTCCGGGTTGGGGAAGGCGACGGTCGGGAAGTCCGGGTCGGGCTCGGCCTGCTCGGCGACCAGGTCCGGGGCCGGGAAGCCGGCGCGGGCGAAGGCGGCGAGGAGGACGTCCTTGCCGACGCCGTGCATGGCCGTGTAGACGGTCCGCGCGGTGCGCGGCGAGTCGGCGGCGAGGACGGCGTCCGTTCGGGCGAGGTAGGCGTCGAGGACGCTGTCGTCGAGGGTCTCCCAGCCGGTGGTGGGGCGCGGGACCGTGGTGAGGGAGGCGACCGCGGCGATCTCCTCCGCGATCTCGATGTCCGCGGGCGGGACGATCTGGGAGCCGTCGCCGAGGTAGACCTTGTAGCCGTTGTCACGGGGCGGGTTGTGGCTGGCGGTGACCTCGACCCCGGCGACCGCGCCGAGGTGCCTTATGGCGAAGGCGAGGACGGGAGTGGGGAGGGGGCGGGGGAGTACGGCCGCGCGGAGACCGGCGCCGATCATGACGGCGGCGGTGTCGCGGGCGAAGTCCTCCGACTTGTGGCGGGCGTCGTAGCCGATGACGACGAGGCCGCCGTCCTGGCCCTGCTTCTTCAGGTAGGCGGCCAGGCCGGCCGCGGCGCGGATGACGACCGTGCGGTTCATGCGCATGGGGCCGGCGCCGATCTCGCCCCGCAGGCCCGCGGTGCCGAACTGGAGGGTGCCGCTGAAGCGTGCGGCGAGCTCGGCGTGGTCCTCGGCGTCGATCAGCTCGGCGAGTTCGGCACGGGTGTCCGTGTCGGGGTCCTCGGCCAGCCATGCCTTGGCCCGGGCGATGAGTTCGTCATGCACGGTCGGTCAACCTCTCGGTTCTGTACGGGTGGGGTGTCATACCACGCGGGAGGGGCTGAATGTCGCGCGCCGGCGTTTTCAGCCCGTCCGGCGTCCGGGGGAGGCTCCGGGCGGACTACAGGCGGCCCAGGACCTGCGTCAGCAGGGCGCCCATGCGGGCGGCGCTGTCGCGGCCCGCCTGGAGGACCTCCTCGTGGTTCAACGGCTCGCCGGTCATGCCCGCCGCCAGGTTCGTCACCAGCGAGATGCCCAGCACCTCCGCACCCGCCTCGCGCGCCGCGATGGCCTCGAGCACCGTCGACATGCCCACCAGGTCCGCACCGATCACCCGCGCCATGCGGATCTCGGCCGGGGTCTCGTAGTGCGGGCCGGGGAACTGGGCGTAGACACCCTCTTCCAGCGTCGCGTCGATCTCCTTGCACAGCGCCCGCAGCCGCGGCGAGTAAAGGTCCGTCAGGTCGACGAAGTTCGCGCCGACGATCGGCGACGTCGCCGTCAGGTTGATGTGGTCGCTGATCAGCACCGGCTGCCCGGGGCGCATGCCCTCGCGCAGACCGCCGCAGCCGTTCGTCAGCACGACCGTCTTGCAGCCACCCGCGACCGCCGTACGGACGCCGTGCGCGACGGCGGCCACACCGCGGCCCTCGTAGTAGTGCGTACGGCCGAGGAAGACCAGCGCCCGCTTGTCGCCGATCTTGTACGAGCGGACCTTGCCGCCGTGGCCCGCGACGGCCGGCGGCGGGAACCCGGGCAGCTCGGTGACCTGGAACTCTGCGTCGGGGTCGCCGAGGGCGTCCACGGCCGGCGCCCAGCCGGAGCCCATCACGAGGGCGACGTCGTGGGTCTCGGCCCCCGTCAGTTCGCGCAGGCGAGCGGCGGCGGCGTCGGCGGCGGCGTACGGGTCGCCCTGGATGTCGTCCGGAAGAAGAGATGCGTTCACGCCGACGAGGGTAGCCGGTCAATGCCTACGCGCGTAGATGACAGAGCCCACGGGATGGGGATCGTTGTCTTGTTGTTTCCGACGAAGGCTTGGCGGGACGCGGTCATTCCTCGGTGACGAGGACGTCCTTTTCGTCGAAGACCTCGACGATGAAGATCAGCAGTCGACCCCGGCTGACGGTGTACTCCACGAGGACGTTCCGGGTCAGACGGATCGTGCGGTCGTCCCCGGTGGAGCTCAGGGGCCGCGAGACCGAGAGGAACGGGTCGCGGGCGAGCAGTGCGATGCCCTTGTCGAAGGCGATGCGCTGCCTGTCGTCGAGCCGGTCACGAGCCTCGGCGGCCTGCACCGTGTAATAGACGTCATACGTGGTCGGGGTCATGTGATCTCCCGGTGGTGCGTCGATCCTCCAAGTCCAGGAGCCCGGCTCCGTCAGCAAGGCCGCTTCCGCAGCTCCATCACGTAGTCGTGGGGTGCCCCGGCCGACTCCGCCGCGTCGGCGATCTCGCCCAGGTAGCGCGCCGACGGGAGACCGCCCTCGTAGCCGTTCAGGACGTAGGCCCAGGCTCCCTCCTCGCCGTCCAGGGTGAGGACCCGGACCCGGGTCCGGCGGTAGACGCCGAGGCCCACGCCCTCCCAGCGGTCCAGGGATTCCTCGTCCATCGGGGCGATGTCGTACAGCGCGACGAAGACCTGGGACGCGGGATCCTCGACGAGCGTCGCCAGCGCACCCTCCCAGCCCATCTGCTCGCCCCCGAACGTCAGCCGCCATCCGTTCAGCCAGCCGGTGGCGCGCAGCGGCGAATGCGGGGCGCGGCGGGTCATCAGCCGCGCGTCGAGGTTGCCGGCGTACGCGGCGTAGAGCGACATGGGGAGAGGGTACGGCAGCCCGCAACGCCAGTCCCTCCCGTAACAGTGGGGTCTCGGGCGGGGCCCTGGGCCGTAGCACCGCGATACGTGCGGGACAATGGAGTACGTGACTCGGATCGTGATCATCGGTGGCGGACCCGGCGGATACGAAGCGGCGCTGGTCGCCGCTCAGCTCGGCGCGGAGGTGACCGTCGTCGACTGCGACGGTCTGGGCGGAGCGTCGGTGCTCACCGACTGCGTGCCGTCGAAGACCCTGATCGCCACGGCCGAGGTGATGACCACCTTCGACTCCTCCTACGAGGAGCTCGGCATCATCGTGGCCGACGACACCCCCCACATCGACACCCCCGCCCGGGTCGTCGGCGTGGACCTCGGCAAGGTCAACCGACGCGTGAAACGGCTCGCGCTCGCCCAGTCGCACGACATCACCGCCGCCGTCACCCGCGCCGGCGCCCGTGTGATGCGCGGCCGCGGCCGGCTCG
Source organism: Streptomyces sp. NPDC003635 (assembly GCF_053587635.1). Taxonomy (NCBI): domain Bacteria; kingdom Bacillati; phylum Actinomycetota; class Actinomycetes; order Kitasatosporales; family Streptomycetaceae; genus Streptomyces; species Streptomyces sp. NPDC003635. Next base: position 158,464 of record NZ_JBSFOK010000004.1, read on the forward strand.
ACGGCATGCAGGCCCTCGACGGCTCCCGCAAGGTCGTCGTCACCGCGGCCGACGGCACCGAGGAGACCCTCGTCGCCGACGCCGTGCTCATCGCCACCGGCGGTCACCCCCGCGAGCTGCCCGACGCCCAGCCCGACGGCGAGCGCATCCTCAACTGGACCCAGGTCTACGACCTCGACGAGCTCCCCGAGGAGCTCATCGTGGTCGGTTCGGGTGTGACGGGTGCCGAGTTCGCCGGTGCCTACCAGGCGCTCGGCTCCAAGGTCACCCTCGTGTCGTCGCGCGATCGCGTGCTGCCGGGTGAGGACCCGGACGCCGCCGCCGTCCTGGAGGACGTCTTCCGGCGCCGCGGCATGAACGTCATGGCCCGCTCCCGCGCCTCCGCCGCCAAACGCGTCGGCGACCGCGTCGAGGTCACCCTCGCCGACGGCCGCGTCATCACCGGCTCGCACTGCCTCATGGCCGTCGGCGCCATCCCGAACAGCGCCGGGCTCGGCCTGGAGGAGGCGGGCGTCCGGCTGCGCGACTCCGGGCACATCTGGACCGACAAGGTCTCGCGCACCACGGCCCCCGGCGTGTACGCCGCAGGCGATGTCACCGGCGTCTTCGCGCTGGCCTCCGTCGCGGCGATGCAGGGGCGTATCGCCATGTACCACTTCCTCGGTGACGCGGTCGCCCCGCTGAACCTGAAGACCGTCTCCTCCAACGTCTTCACCGATCCCGAGATCGCCACCGTCGGCTACACCCAGGCCGACATCGACGCCGGCAAGATCGAGGCCCGGGTCGTCAAGCTGCCGCTGCTGCGCAACCCGCGCGCCAAGATGCAGGGCATCCGCGACGGCTTCGTCAAGATCTTCTGCCGCCCGGGCACCGGCATCGTGGTCGGCGGTGTGGTCGTGTCCCCTCGCGCCTCGGAACTGATCCACCCCATCTCGATCGCCGTCGACAACAATCTGACGGTCGAACAGATCGCGAACGCGTTCACCGTGTACCCCTCCCTTTCGGGGTCGATCGCCGAGGTGGCCCGGCAGCTGCACACCCGCAAGAGCGGCGGCGAACTCTGACGGCTTGAACCGACTCCCCGCTGGTCACGGGGAGTTGTCGAGCATGCGTACGGCATAGGCGCCGGGGCTGGGCCTTATACCACTACCCGTCCTGCAGTGCGAACAACTTCTGCTATTCGGCGCAAACTGCTGAAAGCAGACGGTCGTTGGGGTTACTGTCAGTTTCGTGTTCGCTGCAGAACGTCGCCAATTGATCCTCGAAATGGTGCGAGCGAACGGGGCCGTGTCGCTCCGTGAACTCGCCCGCGTCGTCCAGACCTCCGAAGTGACCGTACGGCGGGACGTGCGCGCGCTGGAGGCAGAAGGACTCCTCGACCGCCGACATGGCGGTGCGGTATTGCCGGGCGGGTTCACGCGGGAGTCCGGCTTTCCGCAGAAGTCACATCTCGCGACCGCCGAGAAGACGGCCATCGCCGATCTCGCCGCGAACTTCGTCGAAGAGGGCGAGGCCATCGTGGTCGGGGCCGGTACGACCACGCAGGAGCTGGCCCGCCGACTGGCCCGGGTGCCCGGGCTGACCGTCGTCACCAACTCCCTGCTGGTGGCCCAGGCGCTGGCCCACGCGAACCGGGTGGAGGTCGTGATGACCGGCGGCACCCTGCGCGGTTCCAACTACGCCCTCGTCGGCTCCGGAGCCGAGCAGTCCCTCCAGGGGCTGCGGGTCTCCCGGGCCTTCCTCTCCGGGAGCGGCCTCACCGCCGAGCGCGGGCTCTCCACCTCCAACATGCTCTCGGCGTCGGTGGATCGCGCGCTGGTGCAGGCGGCCGCGGAGGTCGTCGTCCTCGCCGACCACACCAAGCTCGGTACGGACACGATGTTCCAGACCGTGCCCACCGACGTGATCACGCGGTTGGTGACCGATGAGCCGCCGGCTCATGACGACCGCGCCCAGACCGAACTGCAGGCCCTGGCCGATCAGGGGGTGCAGATCGCCGTCGCCGGGGCGAACGGGAACCCGGGGGGTGACGAAGTCCCGGCGCGGAGGGCGCGTTCCGTGCCGGGCCCCAGGCGGGCGGCTCCGACCGGTCTTCGGTCCGCCGTGATGGGGGAGCCGGTGCCGGGGACTGAGCGGTCGCGGGTCGCTGATCTTCGACGGCGTTGAGGTCGCCTGCTCGCCGCAGGGGTCCGCGCTCCGCGCGCGGGTGCCTGTCGTCGGTGGCTGGTCGCGCCCGCGCGGCGGAGCCGCGGCTCGATACAGCCCCGCGCCCTAGGCGGGTTTCAGGCCCCTCAGTGTCAGCATCAGCAATCTGTCCGCAACCGCCGGATCCCCCGGTGTCTCCTCCGCCGCCAGTGCGATGGCGTGGGTCAGTTGGAGCAGGTCGCCGATGGCCACGTCCTCTCGGATCCTGCCCTCCTGCTGGGCTCGGCTCAGTAGCCTGCCGCCCGCTTCCCTGATGGGGTCGCTGCAGCGGGAGAGGGCCGAGGTGTCGTTCGTGGTGACCGACATCAGGGCCCGGGAGATGCCGCGGTACTCACCCGCGTGCTGGACCATCTCCCTCAGCCAGGTCACCAGGGCCGAGCACGGCTCCGGGGCCCGGCTCAGTTCCCGGGCCCGGGACAGCAGATCGCTCACCGCGTCCTCGAAGACCGCGCTCAGCAGGGCGTGCCGGTTGGGGAAGTGGCGGTAGAGGGTGCCGATGCCCACACCCGCGCGCCGGGCCACGTCCTCCAGGGACGCGTCCGTGCCGTGCTCGGCGAAGGCGGTACGGGCCTCGGTGAGGAGGCGCTCGTAGTTGCGCCGGGCATCGGCGCGCATGGCGCGCGGGGCGACCCCTGGTGCCGCCGCGCCCCCGCTCTCCGCCGTCCCCTGTGAGCTCGCGCCCACCATGGCTCCCACCTGCTCTCCTCCGCGCCAAGGTCTCCCCTCAGGATGCCATCGCGGACGCGCGAGCGGGCTTCCCCGACGGTGCGCAGGCCCTAACGTCTTTCGCAGGACGTCTCGGGCGGGAGCAGCGCCGGGGGAGTGCACATGGAGATCAGTGGCGCGGACACGCGGCGCGTGCTGACAGTCGTACGAGAGCTCGAAGAGGTGGACTCCGTCGCGGAGTTGCAGGCCCGGGTGCTGCCCGAGCTGTTACGGCTGGTGCCTGCCGACGCGGCCCAGTGCTATCGGCTGACGCTGGACGGGGGCGGGGCCTGGGCGTTGTCGCTGCCCCGGGAGTCCTTCCACGAGGATCCGATGGTCATCTACGACCACCCGCTCGACCATCCGCTGACCGACATCATCCTGGAGAGCGGCGGTCCGGAGGCCTGGCGGGTCAGCGATGTCGCCGGGGACCGGCAGTGGCGGCGTACGCACTGCTACAACCTGGACTTCCGGCCCTTCGGGCTGCACCGGCATCTGATCGCCTCGGCCGGTTCCGAGGTGGGGGCGATCCAGGGGTACGCGCTGGTTCGCTCCGGGGCGGACTTCAGCGAGCGGGACCGGGACCTGCTGGGGTTCGCGCAGCTGCAACTCCTCGCCGTCGAACGGACGCTGCGGGAGCGCGAGCGGCTGCGGCTGCTGTCCGCCGTCGCCCTGGAACTGGTCGGCGGACACGGCCGGGGGGTCGCCGCGCTCGACGAGGCCGGGCGGCCGTACGCCCTCAACGCCGTGGCCGGCGGTCTGCTGCCCGCCGTACGGGACCATCCGCGGCTGGGTGTCGAGGACTTCACGACCCGGGACGTCGAGGTGCGCCAGGTGCCCCCCGGCGCGCCCGGGCTGCCGGTGCTGCTGTTGCTGCGGGACCTTGCCCGGGCGCGCACCACAGCCCGGCTGTTCGGGGTCACCGAGCAGGAGCTGCGCACCCTGCGGCATCTGGACGGCGGTTGTACGGCGACGGAGGCGGCCCGGCGCATGGGGCTGTCCACGGCGACCGTGCGGGGCTACATCGCCTCCCTGCACCGGAAGCTGGAGGCGGGGCACACGGCGGCGCTGCTGCGGCGGGGACGGGATCTGGGGATGCTGGGCGACTGATCATGTGCTGATACGACATGTCGCGACACGTCAGAATTGACGGATGGTCATCGGCCGGGCCCGCTCGCTTCACTGGCGGAGGGCGCCCCGCGGGTGGGCGGCCGCCAAGGGGGACTCATGACCGCGACTCCGTCACGCGCGCCGACCTCGGCCGCCGAGCCGGGTGCGCCGGCCGGTACCGGGCGGATCCTGCTGGGTGTCACCACAGCTCTGGGGCCGTTCCTGCTGGCTCTGGGCGTCGGGATCGTGCCGTACACGACCGGTGGCTCGGAGGAGGAGATCGTCCGGGACATCGCCGCGGACCGGACGCTCACCGAAGTGAGCCTGTGGGTCTGGCTGTTCGGGGGGACCAGCGTCGTCATCGGCACGCTGGTGGTGGGGCTGCTGGCGATGCGGTACGCGCCGAAGCTGGGGCTGTGGGGGCTGGTCCTGCTCGGCACCGGGCTGCTGGCCATCTCCTCGACACCGGAGCTGGACGCGGTCACCCTGGGCGGACTCGAGGAGGGCGTCGGCCTGGACGCCCTCGCCAAGGCCGGGGAGGGCACGTACGCGCTGCCGGTGGTCGCGGCGCCGACCCTCTACTTCGTCGTCGCCCATGTCCTCGGCGCGATCCTGCTGGGCGTCGCCCTGCTGCGCGGACGGGTGATCGCGCCCTGGGCGGCCTGGCTGCTGATCCTGTCCATGCCGCTCAACGTCGTCGGCTACGCGGGCGGCATCATGCCGCTGGCCGTCCTGTCGTTCGTGATGATGGGCGTCGCCTTCGCCCTCGCCGGACTCGTCGTCGTCCGGCACGGCACGGGCTGGGACCGGCACTAGGAGCCGCCGTCACGGGGGACGGGGAAAGACGAGGCGCCCGGCGGACTGTCTGCTCCAGTCCGCCGGGCGCCTCGGGTGTCCTACGACTGCCTCAGTCCTTGATCTCGCAGATCGCGGCGCCGGAGGTGATGGACGCGCCGACCTCCGCGGACAGGCCCTTGATGGTGCCGGAGCGGTGGGCGTTGAGGGGCTGCTCCATCTTCATGGCCTCCAGGACGACGACCAGGTCGCCTTCCTTGACTTCCTGGCCTTCCTCGACGGCGACCTTGACGATGGTGCCCTGCATCGGGGAGGCGAGGGTGTCACCGGAGGCGACGGGGCCGGACTTCTTGGCCGCGCGGCGCTTGGGCTTGGCGCCCGCCGCGAGACCGGTGCGGGCCAGCGACATCCCCAGCGAGGAGGGCAGGGAGACCTCCAGGCGCTTGCCGCCGACCTCGACGACGACCGTCTCGCGGCCGGACTCCTCGTCCGTGTCCGTGTCGGCGGGGGCGGCGAAGGGCTTGATCTCGTTGACGAACTCGGTCTCGATCCAGCGGGTGTGCACCGTGAACGCCTCGCTGGAGCCGGTCAGCTCGGGCGCGAACGCCGGGTCCTTGACCACCGCGCGGTGGAAGGGGATGGCGGTGGCCATGCCCTCGACCTGGAACTCCTCCAGCGCCCGGGCGGCGCGCTCGAGGGCCTCCTTGCGGGTGCGGCCGGTGACGATCAGCTTGGCCAGCAGGGAGTCCCAGGCCGGGCCGATCACGCTGCCGGACTCCACGCCCGCGTCCAGGCGGACACCCGGCCCCGAGGGCGGGGCGAACGTGGTGACCGTGCCGGGGGCGGGCAGGAAGTTGCGGCCCGGGTCCTCGCCGTTGATGCGGAACTCGAAGGAGTGACCGCGCAGGGCCGGGTCGCCGTAGCCGAGTTCCTCGCCGTCGGCGATCCGGAACATCTCGCGGACCAGGTCGATGCCGGCGACCTCCTCGGTCACCGGGTGCTCCACCTGCAGACGGGTGTTGACCTCCAGGAAGGAGATCGTGCCGTCCAGGCCGACGAGGAACTCCACGGTGCCGGCACCGACGTAACCGGCCTCCTTCAAAATCGCCTTGGAGGCCGAGTACAGCTGTTCGAGCTGCGCCTCGGACAGGAACGGGGCCGGGGCTTCCTCGACCAGCTTCTGGTGGCGGCGCTGCAGCGAGCAGTCACGGGTGGACACGACGACCACGTTGCCGTGGGAGTCGGCCAGGCACTGGGTCTCCACGTGCCGCGGCTTGTCCAGGTAGCGCTCCACGAAGCACTCCCCGCGCCCGAACGCGGCGACCGCCTCACGCACCGCGGAGTCGTACAGCTCGGGCACCTCTTCGAGGGTCCGGGCCACCTTCAGACCGCGGCCACCGCCACCGAAGGCGGCCTTGATCGCGATCGGCAGGCCGTGCTCCTCCGCGAACGCCACGACCTCCTGCGCGCCCGAGACCGGGTCCGGGGTGCCCGCGACCAGCGGGGCGCCCGCGCGCTGCGCGATGTGCCGGGCGGCGACCTTGTCACCGAGGTCCCGGATGGCCTGCGGCGGCGGACCGATCCAGATCAGGTCCGCGTCGAGAACGGCCTGGGCGAAATCGGCGTTCTCCGACAGAAAGCCGTAGCCCGGGTGGACGGCGTCGGCGCCGGACTCACGCGCCGCCTTCAAGACCTTGTCGATGTCCAGATAGCTGGTGGCCGGAGTGTCACCGCCCAGGGCGAACGCCTCATCCGCGGCGCGGACATGCAGAGCGTCCCGGTCCGGGTCGGCGTATACGGCCACGCTCGCGATACCGGCGTCCCGGCACGCCCGGGCCACGCGGACAGCGATTTCGCCACGGTTGGCGATGAGCACCTTGCGCACGATTGAGGCTCCCTCCTTGAAACAAGCCGAGTTTAGGGACTGCCGACACGGCACTTCGACCCGTCCCCAATGGTGAGCTTGCCCACACGGAGCGTGATTCGAGGCTCGCTCGACCCGCGAAATCCCTTGTCGCACCGCGGTACGCCGGACTCCTCGGGGCAACCCTAGCCTTCGGGTGTGGTCAAGGTCTCTGTGAAGGCGTGCTGCGGCCCACTCCGATTCTTTGTGGAGTCCCTACGAATGGCCCAACGATTCTTTGCCCCTCCCAGAACCCTTGTCCCGAGGTTTACCCGTTAGTAGCGTTCGCGATGTCTTGAACGTACTTGGAGTAACCGCAGTCCTGCTAGGACGGCGCTAGAGCGCTCGGAAGTGTGGGAAGTGGGTGGGGGCCGGTGGTGCGCAGACCGGTGGCATGGGTGGTGGCGGTCGTGCTCTTCGCCGAGGCGCTCGGCATCGCGGCGGTCCAGTGGTTCATGGGGGTCGTGGTCGACCGTCAGGACATGTCCCTGGCGGGGCTGGACCCCGACGTGATGTCACTGTCCTCGAAGATCGGCGGCCTGCTCTTCGGCGCCTACTTCGCCCTGTGCGGCGTCGTGGCGCTCCTGATGGCCCTGCGCGACCGCCCGGCGGCGGGCTTCGGCCGCGTCCTGCTGATCAGCGCGGCGGTGGTCCACGGTCTGCTGGGCGCCTTCGCCTGGGGGCTGCTGGGCGTGGCGGAGTTCGTGTTCATGGTGGTGATGCTGGGCCTGATAGTGCTGTTGCTGATGACCTACGACAGCACCGCGGAGCCCTCCGACGCCGTGCCCGCGCCCGAGGGAGAGGGGCCGCCGCCGGTCACCGGTCCGCCGGCGCCCACAACTCCGTGATGCCGACGCCCAGTTGCGCCAGCAGTCGGCGGATCAGCGGCAGGCTGATGCCGATGACGTTGCCGTGGTCGCCGTCGATGCCGTCGATGAAGGGGGCCGAGCGGCCGTCGAGGGTGAACGCGCCCGCGACGTAGAGGGGTTCGCCGGAGGCGACGTACGCGGCGACCTCCTCGTCGGTCGGTTCGCCGAAGCGGACGACCGTCGAGGCGGTGGCGGAGGCGTACCGTCCGCCGGCCGTGTCCCAGACGCAGTGGCCCGTCTGCAGGGTGCCGGCCCGGCCGCGCATCGACTTCCAGCGGGCCGTGGCCTCCTCGGCGTCGGCGGGCTTGCCGAGCGCCTGGCCGTCCAGGTCGAGGACCGAGTCGCAGCCGATCACCAGGGCGCCCATGACCTCCGGCTTCGCCGCCACCACGGAGGCCTTCGCCTCGGCCAGGGCGAGCGCCAGCTCGGCGGGGGTGGGCGCGGTGACGGCGTCCTCGTCGACGCCGCTCACGATGACCTCGGGGTCCAGCCCGGCCTGCCGCAACAGGTTCAGTCGGGCGGGGGACTGGGAGGCCAGGACGAGTCGGCGGCGCGGCTGATCGGTCATGGGATCAGCGTAGTCCGGTCACGAGCATCGCGAGCACCATGGCCACGGCCACGAAGACGCCCAGTCTGCGCAGCATGTTCTGCATGTCGCGCAGCTCTTGGGGCGGTTCGTCTTCGGGGTCGGACCACAGCATGTCACCAGCGTGCGGCTGGACCGGGGGAGGGCGCCTGAGTACGCGTACTCAAATGGCGCCCTCGGTTCCGCTACCGTGCGCCCCCGCGCCGGAGCGCACGCCGGTGCAGGCCCGCGCCCCTTACGCGTTCTACCCGGGCCAGTAGGTACGTGCCCACGTCGCCGCACCCGGCTGCGGGAGGCGGCGGGCGGCGATCCGTCCCGGGTCGGACCAGGCGTCCCTCGGGCCCTGCGCGCCGGGCGGCTCGGCCGAAGCCGCCGCGGCGCGGGCGCGGACCACCGCCAGGGCGGCGGCCAGCTCCTCCGGTGTCGGGTTGCCCCGCAAGACCTTGATCGTCACAACGGCTCCTTCACAGCGGGATGTTGCCGTGCTTCTTCGGCGGCAGGGACTCACGCTTGGTACGCAGCTGACGCAGCCCCCGCACGATGTGCCGACGCGTCTCGGACGGCATGATCACCGAGTCCACGTACCCGCGCTCGGCCGCGACATAGGGATTCAGCAGCGTGTCCTCGTACTCCTGGATCAGCCGCGCCCGCGTCGCCTCACCCTCGCCCGCCGCCTCCGCCTCGGCGATCGTGCGCCGGTGCAGGATGTTCACCGCGCCCTGCGCACCCATCACCGCGATCTGCGCGGTCGGCCAGGCCAGGTTGAGATCGGCACCCAGATGCTTGGACCCCATCACGTCGTACGCGCCACCGAACGCCTTACGCGTGATCACGGTGATCAGCGGGACCGTCGCCTCCGCGTAGGCGTAGATCAGCTTGGCGCCCCGGCGGATGATGCCGGTGTGCTCCTGGTCCACACCCGGCAGGAACCCCGGCACGTCCACGAAGGTGAGCACCGGCACATTGAACGCGTCACACGTCCGCACGAACCGCGCCGCCTTCTCCGACGCGTCGATGTCCAGACAGCCCGCGAACTGCATCGGCTGGTTGGCGACGATGCCCACCGGACGGCCCTCCACCCGGCCGAACCCGGTCAGGATGTTCGGCGCGAACAGCGGCTGCGTCTCGAAGAACTCCGCGTCGTCCAGCACATGCTCGATCACCGCGTGCATGTCGTACGGCTGGTTCGCGCTGTCCGGCACCATCACATCCAGCTCACGGTCCTCGTCCGTGAGCTCCAGGTCCGCCTCCTCCACGAACACCGGCGGCTCGGAGAGGTTGTTGGACGGCAGATACGACAGCAGCTGCTTGACGTACTCGATCGCGTCCTTCTCGTCCCCCGCCATGTGATGCGCCACGCCCGAAGCCGAGTTGTGCGTCCGCGCACCGCCCAGCTCCTCGAACCCCACGTCCTCACCGGTGACCGTCTTGATGACGTCCGGACCGGTGATGAACATGTGCGAGGTCTGGTCCACCATCACCGTGAAGTCGGTGATCGCCGGCGAATACACCGCCCCGCCCGCACACGGCCCGACGACCAGGCTGATCTGCGGGATCACCCCCGACGCGTGCGTGTTGCGGCGGAAGATCTCCCCGTACGCGCCCAGCGAGGCCACACCCTCCTGGATCCGCGCGCCGCCGGAGTCGTTGATACCGATCACCGGGCAGCCCGTCTTCAGGGCGAAGTCCATCACCTTGACGATCTTCTGGCCGTAGACCTCGCCCAGCGCCCCACCGAAAACGGTGAAGTCCTGCGAGAACACCGCCACCGGACGGCCGTCCACGGTCCCGTACCCGGTGACGACACCGTCGCCGTAGGGGCGGTTGTTCTCCAGGCCGAAGTTGGTGGAACGGTGCCGGGCGAACTCGTCCAGCTCGACGAAGGACCCCTCGTCGAGAAGGAGTTCGATGCGCTCACGGGCCGTCAGCTTGCCCTTGGCGTGCTGCTTCTCCACGGCGCGTGCGGAGCCGGCGTGCGTCGCTTCCTCGATACGGCGCTGAAGATCCGCGAGCTTGCCCGCGGTGGTGTGGATGTCGATCTGCTCTTCCGGCTCGGACATCGGGATCGCGGCTCCCTGCCTGCTCAAAAGGGGGGACGGTTACTCATCCGTAGAGTAGTGGCGCGCCTACCAATCGGCAGTGCGGCGTTTACCACACCTAGGGTGGCTTGCATGACGCCGCGAGATGCATCAGACGACAGCCGCTGGTCCGACCTCGACCGCCCGCCGCTCAACGCGGCCGCGCTGCGCCGGGCACTGGTCCGGGACGGCGGGCACGAGGGCCTCTACTGCGACGTGGAGGTGGTGCAGAGCACCGGCTCCACCAACGCCGACCTGGTGGGGCTGGCCGTGGCGGGCACCGCCGAGGAGGGCGCGGTCCTCGTCGCGGAGGAACAGACGGCCGGGCGGGGACGCCTGGACCGGCAGTGGACGGCGCCCGCGCGCTCCGGCCTGTTCTTCTCGGTCCTGCTGAAGCCTGCCGAGATCCCGGTGGCCAGATGGGGCTGGCTGCCGCTGCTCACGGGTGTGGCGGTGGCGGCGGGGCTTTCGCGTTCCGCGGGGGTCGACACGGCACTCAAGTGGCCGAACGACGTCCTGGTGACCGTCGGCGGCGAGGAGCGCAAGGCCGGGGGGATCCTGGCGGAGCGGGCCGGCGACGACGGGGTGGTGGTGGGCGTCGGCATCAACGTCACCCTGAAGGAGGACGAGCTGCCGGTGCCCCAGGCGGGTTCGCTGGCCCTGGCCGGCGCGGTGAGCACGGACCGGGATCCCCTGCTGCGGGCGGTACTGCGGTCCTTGGAGGACTGGTACGGGCGGTGGCGCTCGGCCGGGGGTGACCCGGGCGAGAGCGGCCTCCTGGAGGCCTACGCGGCGGGGTGCGCGACGCTCGGGCGGGTGGTGCGGGCGGAGCTGCCGGGGGACCGGGCGATCGTGGGCGAGGCGGTGGCCGTGGACGGCGACGGCCGGCTGGTGATCGCGACGGAGGACGGGGTACAGGAGCCGGTGGGGGCGGGAGACATCGTGCACCTGCGTCCGGCGTGACGGCGTGCGGGTGCGTCGGTGGCGCCGCAGCACCTACAGGAACCGGTGTCGTCGCGGAAGGGTTCGCCGTGCTTGACGGAGTGAGCTGGCGCACACCTGCCGTAGAGTTGGGGCCGGTCGATACCTGACCGCGGCAGATCGGAAGGGCAGCAGGCGTGACCGTCGACGACACGGGCTCCGGCATGGACCCCCACGCCGCCGACCCCGGCGACGACCCGCTCGCCCTGCGGCTGGAACAGCTCATCCTCGGCGCGGAGCGGCGCTACACCCCTTTTCAGGCCGCCCGCAGCGCCGGTGTCTCCATGGAGCTGGCCTCCCGTTTCTGGCGGGCCATGGGCTTCGCCGACATCGGGCAGGCCAAGGCGCTGACCGAGGCCGACGTGCTGGCGCTCAGGCGCCTCGCCGGTCTCGTCGAGGCGGGGCTGCTCAGCGAGGCGATGGCCGTGCAGGTGGCCAGATCCACCGGCCAGACCACCGCCCGGCTCGCCGAGTGGCAGATCGACTCCTTCCTGGAGGGCCTCACCGAGCCGCCCGAGCCGGGCATGACGCGCACCGAGGTCACGTACCCGCTGGTCGAGCTGCTCCTGCCCGAGCTGGAGGAGTTCCTTGTCTACGTCTGGCGCCGCCAGCTCGCCGCCGCGACCGGGCGCGTCGTCCAGGCCGCCGACGACGAGGAGATGGTGGACCGGCGCCTCGCCGTCGGCTTCGCCGACCTCGTCGGGTTCACCCGGCTGACCCGCCGGATGGAGGAAGAGGAGCTCGGCGAACTCGTCGAGGCCTTCGAGACCACCGCCGCCGACCTGGTGGCGGCCCGCGGCGGACGGCTCATCAAGACGCTCGGTGACGAGGTGCTCTACTCCGCGGACGACGCGGGTGTCGCCGCCGAGATCGCGCTGCGGCTCATCGAGACGATGGCGAACGACGAGACCATGCCCGAACTGCGGGTCGGCATCGCCTTCGGCACGGTGACCACCCGGATGGGCGATGTCTTCGGTACGACCGTGAACCTCGCCTCCCGGCTGACGTCGATAGCGCCACGGGACGCCGTCCTCGTGGACAGCGCGTTCGCCGAGGAGCTGATCCGGACCGGTGAGGCGCCGGCCTCCGAGGCGGAGGCGGCGGAGGCCGCGGCGGCCGCCGAGAAGGAGGGCGAGGAGCCCCCGACGTACCGCTTCGCGCTGCAGCCGATGTGGCAGCGGCCCGTGCGTGGACTCGGGGTCGTCGAGCCCTGGCTGCTCACGCGGCGCGACGGACCGCCGTCGTAGCCCTCGCGGTCAGTGGTGGCGCGCGGTGAGCGGGTCCACGCAGAGCCCGATGATCGGCACACAGACGCCGGGGCGGTCCGTCGGGCTGGGTGACGGCTGTGGGCTCGGGGGCTCCGCGGGTCTGCTGGGGGCGGGCGTCGGCGCGGCCGCGGGTGGCTGAGGGGTGCTGGGGCTCGTCGTCCGCGGTGGCTGGGGAGCGGGGGTGTTCGGGGCCTGCGGGATGGTCGTCGTCCCAGGGTCCGGGGGCGGTGCGGCCGTCGTGGCGGACGGTGTCGGGACGAGGGTGGCGGACGCCGTGGGTGTGGTGGTCAGGCCGCCCATGGCGGAGGTCGCGGACGGACTGACCCGGGGCACCGGGCCCACCGTCGCGGCGGCGTTGGTGGCGCGGTCCGTGCCCGAGGGGCCGGTGTCCGTGTCCCCGTCCGCCCACGGTTCCGCCTCCGGCGCGCCGAGGCCGCCGAGCCCGGACTCCGGAGTCAGCCGTACGAGGCTCAGGGCGCCGGCGGCCAGGGCGAGGCCGCCCGCCGCGAGCAGGGCCTTGCGGGGGCGGGGGCGGCGGTGCCGGCCGCGGGGTCCGAACAGCCGGAGCGGTGGGACCGCGGCCGTGGAGTCCTCCGCGCCCTGCCCGGTCACCGCCTCGGACGATTCCGTAACCGCCATCTCGATACCTCCCGCCGCGCCGGCGCCCCCGTTGCGCCGTGGCGGACGCACGCTATGCGCTCCGGGGGGCGGGGGAGTGCGGTTACGGGGGATATCACCCGAACGGGGTGGCTTCCCCCTGGGGGGACGGGCTGCGATGATCGGGACGGTTGTTGTTAACCCGCGTTAACCGGAGGGTGTCATGAGCGAGGAGCGGTACGGGGAGTTCGTGCTGGTACGGCGGCACGGGGACGGCGGGCATGTCGCGGAACTCGCCCTGGACCGGCCCAAGGCCATGAACGCGGTGTCGACGGAGATGGCGCGGTCGGTGGGGGCGGCGTGTGCGGCGCTGGGGTCGGACAGCGGGGTCCGGGTGGTGGTGCTGACCTCCACGCACGAGCGGGCGTTCTGCGTGGGGGCGGATCTGAAGGAGCGGAACTCCTTCAGCGACGCGGATCTGGTGCGGCAGCGGCCGGTGGCGCGGGGGGCGTACACGGGGGTGCTGGAACTTCCGGTGCCGACGATCGCGGCGGTGCACGGGTTCGCGCTCGGGGGCGGGTTCGAGCTGGCGCTGTCGTGCGACCTGATCGTGGCCGACGCGACGGCCGTGGTGGGGCTGCCCGAGGTGTCGGTGGGCGTGATTCCCGGGGGCGGCGGTACGCAGTTGCTGCCCCGGCGGGTCGGGGCGGCGCGAGCGGCGGAGCTGATCTTCACGGCGCGGCGGCTGGAGGCGGCGGAGGCGCGGGCGCTGGGGCTCGTGGACGAACTGGTGGAACCGGGGCGCGACCGCGAGGCCGCGCTGTCCCTGGCCGCGACGATCGCCGGTAACTCGCCGGTGGGCCTGCGGGCGGCGAAGCGTGCGCTGCGCCTCGGCCACGGCCTGGACCTGCGGGCGGGCCTGGAGGTCGAGGACGCGGCCTGGCGCTCGGTGGCGTTCTCGGGGGACCGCGCGGAGGGAGTCGCGGCCTTCAACGAGAAGCGCAAGCCGCAGTGGCCGGGCGAGTGACGGTTCCGCGGGCCTGGAACGGCGCCGCTGCGTGCAAGGGGGCGGCGGCGTCGGTTCCGCGACACCTGTTCGCCGTATCAATGTCCCTGTTTGCCCGGAACCTCCCTAGCCTGGGGTGATGGGTGAGGATGTTCGGCTGGCGGCCGTTGTGGGGCTGGCGCAGGGGATGGCGGCGGCGCATTCTTCGCGGGAGGCCTGGCGGGCCGCCGCGAGCGGGGCCTGCCGGGCGCTCGGGGGGAGCTTCGCCGCGCTGTCCGTGTGGGAGCGGGAACTGGGGCGGTTGCGGGTGCTCGTCAATGTGGGTGACCGGGCCGACGGCGAGGCCGAGTTCCCCGAGGACGAGGCCTATCCCGTGCACCAGTTCCCCGAGATCACCGAGTTCCTGCACGAGCGCTGGGCCGGTGGCGGCGAGCCCAACGCCTGGGTCGAGACCGCGGAGGGGCCGGCCCCGGCCGGCGGGCGCCCCGGGTACGTCCACCAGCGCGTCGCCGCACTGCGCCGCCGCGGCCGTGGGTGCTGCGTCGTCGCCCCCATCGTGCTGCACGGCCGGGCGTGGGGGGAGTTGTACGTGGCCCGCCCGGTCGGCGCCCCCCTCTTCGAGCGCGCCGACGCCGACTTCGCCACCGTCCTCGCCTCCGTCGTCGCCGCCGGCATCGCGCAGGCGGAGCGGCTGGAGGAGGCCCGGCGGCTGGCCTACACCGACGCGCTCACCGGTCTCGCCAACCGCCGTGCGGTGGACGGACGCCTCGACGAGGCCGTCGAACGGCATCGCAGGGACGGTGTCGTCGTCAGCCTCGTCGTCTGCGACCTGAACGGACTCAAGCGCGTCAACGACACCCGCGGGCACGCCGTCGGCGACCGCCTGCTGGAACGCTTCGGCTCGGTCCTCTCCCTGTGCGGTGCCATGCTCCCCGGCGCCCTCGCGGCCCGGCTCGGCGGCGACGAGTTCTGTCTGCTCGCCGTCGGCCCGCCCGCCGACGACGTCGTCCGCGCCGCCGACGAACTGTGCCGCAGGGCGGCCGAGTTGGAGCTGGGCGAGGGCGTCGCCTGCGGGGTCGCCTCCACCGCCGACCCCATCGGCCCGGTCCGCTCCGCCCGCCGCCTCTTCCGGCTGGCCGACGCCGCCCAGTACCGGGCCAAGGCCATGCGCGCGACCAAACCGGTGGTCGCGGGCCGGGAGGGCCCCGACGATCCCGTCGTGCAACTGGCCGACGCTCCCTCCACCGAACCGCGGACCGCGGAGCGTCGGCGCTTCCGCGGACGCAGGTAAGGGGCGAACCCCGCTCCCACTGGTGACATCTCGGAATTCAGTGCGTACGCTCCTGAATATGGATATGCACACTGTGGTGGTGGGGACGTCCGGAGTCACCGCGTCCGACGTTCTCGCCGTGGCGCGCGACGGCGCCCGGGTCGAGCTGAGCCAGGAAGCCGTGGGCGCCCTCGCCGCGGCCCGCGAGATCGTGGACGCGCTGGCGGCCAAGCCCGAGCCCGTCTACGGCGTCTCCACCGGCTTCGGGGCCCTCGCGACCCGGCACATCAGCCAGGAACTGCGCGCCCAGCTCCAGCGGAACATCGTCCGCTCGCATGCCGCTGGAATGGGCCCGCGGGTGGAGCGCGAGGTCGTGCGCGCGCTCATGTTCCTGCGGCTCAAGACCGTCTGCTCGGGGCACACCGGCGTCCGCCCCGAGGTCGCGCAGACCATGGCCGACCTCCTGAACGCCGGTATCACCCCGGTCGTCCACGAGTACGGCTCCCTCGGCTGCTCCGGCGACCTCGCCCCGCTCTCCCACTGCGCCCTCGCGCTCATGGGCGAGGGCGAGGCCGAGGGGCCGGACGGGACCGTACGGTCGGCCGGGGAACTGCTCGCCGAGCACGGCATCGCCCCCGTCGAGCTGCGCGAGAAGGAGGGCCTCGCCCTGCTCAACGGCACCGACGGCATGCTCGGCATGCTGATCATGGCCCTCGCCGATCTGGACACGCTCTACAAGTCCGCCGACATCACCGCCGCGCTCTCCCTGGAGGCGCTGCTCGGGACCGACAAGGTGCTCGCGCCCGAGCTGCACGCCATCCGCCCTCACCCGGGGCAGGGCGCCTCCGCCGCCAACATGCTCGCCGTACTGAAGGACTCGCAGCTCACCGGGCACCACCAGGACGACGCCCCGCGGGTCCAGGACGCCTACTCCGTGCGGTGCGCTCCGCAGGTCGCCGGGGCGGGCCGGGACACCATGGCGCACGCCCGGCTCGTCGCCGAGCGGGAGCTGGCCTCGGCCGTGGACAACCCCGTGGTCCTGGCGGACGGACGCGTCGAGTCCAACGGCAACTTCCACGGCGCCCCCGTCGCCTACGTCCTGGACTTCCTCGCCATCGCCGCGGCCGACCTCGCCTCCATCGCCGAGCGGCGCACGGACCGGCTGCTCGACAAGAACCGCAGCCACGGCCTGCCGCCGTTCCTCGCGGACGACGCCGGTGTGGACTCGGGGCTCATGATCGCCCAGTACACGCAGGCCGCCCTGGTCAGCGAGTTGAAGCGGCTGGCCGTACCCGCCTCCGCCGACTCCATCCCGTCCTCCGCCATGCAGGAGGACCACGTGTCGATGGGCTGGTCGGCCGCGCGCAAGCTCCGTACCGCCGTGGACAACCTGACCCGGGTCATCGCCGTCGAGCTCTACGCCGCCACCCGCGGCATCGAGCTGCGCGAGGGCCTCGCCCCCGCGCCCGCCTCCCGGGCCGTCATCGAGGCCGTACGCAAGGCGGGTGTGCGGGGTCCCGGTCCCGACCGCTTCCTCGCCCCCGACCTCGCGGCGGCGGACGCCTTCGTGCGGGACGGCCGGCTGGTCGCGGCCGTGGAGAGCGTCACCGGGCCGCTGCGGTAGCCGCGCGGACAGCACGGAGCCCCGCTGCGCGGACGTCGCAGCGGGGCTCCTGTGGACTTACTTGATCTTACCCAGCTGGGCCGTGACGACCTCCGTCGGGTTCTCCGGTGCCTTGCCGGAGTCGATCGAGGCGAGGTTCAGCGTGTAGAACGTGGCGATGGTGTTGCCCTTGCGGACCACCTCGGTGGTGAAGTTGGCCGGGCCGGCGCCGTCCATGTCGATCTCCTGGCTGAACGCCACGGACTCGTCACCCTGTCCCGAGCCCTGCGCCGGGGCTACCTTGTTGACCTTCGTGGTCTCGCCGTCGCCGGTGAACTCGTACCCGGCGGTGCAGGCCGAGGCGCCGTCGGAAACAGCCTTCATGGCCTTCTCGGCGCCGTCACCCTCGTACGAGGACAGGCCCACGAACGTCACGTTGATGTCGAAGGCGTCCGCGAAGTCCTCCGGGCTCGAGGTGCCGGTCGACGTCGGGACCTCCGAGACGGTGTTGGACGCGTGCGCATCCGTGTCCCCCGGAGGAAGAGCGGCCGTGGCCCAGACCAGGGGCTCGCACTCGGCCTTGGTCGACTTCACCGTCGTCCTGGACTTGGGGAGGGTGTCGTCCCCGTCCTCGATCTTGTACTTCTTGGCGTCCAGGTCCCCCTGCGCCAGCAGAAGCTTCTCCAGCTCCGCGGCGCTGAGCGCCTTCGCGGCCTGGGTGGGGGAGGCGGAGGAGTTCCCCGCGTCGGTGGACTTGGAGCCGTCGGACTCCTCGCTCGAACAACCCGTGATGAGGGCGAGCGTCACCGCGCTCATGGCGACCGTGGCGCCTATGCGCGCCCTCGAAGATCTCTTCATGTCGCGGACTATGAAGGTTTGGTTAAAGAAACGTCAAGTCAGTTCAGAAACCGTGACGTTCCCGCCGAACCGAATAGACCACGAAGCCCGCGCCCAGGGCGAGCGAGACGGTCCCGCCGACGACGTACGGCGTGGTGTCGAAGCTTCCGGTGTCGGCGAGTTCGACCCCGGAGTCGTCGGCGGTGCCGGTGGCGGCGACCCGTGCCTGCTGGGTGACCTGCGTGGCCGGGGGCGCCTGTCTGGTCGGCTCGTCACCGGTCGCGTTGGCGGACGGGACGAACCACAGGGCACCCAGAAGGGTTCCCGCGGCGGTGGCGGTCAGCAACGGACGGCGAGCGGATGACACGGAATATCGATCCCCTTGTGGCGCTGGCGAATTGGCCGTGTGGGGCGATGCTAATGAAAGGGTCGGGTCGCGGGAAAGTCGTGGGAGCCTCAAGCCCGTCCCGGGCCGTACGCTCCGACCATGAGCACTGAAGAGTCATCACCTTTTGTCCGGCTTCGGGTGGAGCTCGTCCTCGAAGTGGACGACGCGGACGCCGTGACCAAGGCGGCCCTGCGCCGGATCGCCGACGACGCCGAGATGCCCGCCGATGAGCGGGCCCACGCCGAGAGCGCTGTGACGGAAGACACCGCGGAGGCGCTCGCCTACCTCGTCGACCCGTTCGACCTGGTCAGTGAGGTGCCCGGGGTCGACCTCGCGCAGGCCTCCTGGTCCAGCGAGCAGATCGACTACGACCCCGATTCGCCCGACTGGGACCTCGACGAGGATGATGTCGACGAGGACGACGACGAGGAGACGGTCGGCTAGCGCCCACTTGGGGAAATCGTGACCCCGGTCGGCAACCGCCGTCCGGGGTTTTTTCGTCTCAGGGGGCGCACTGACCGACATCCACCCCACCCGGCGCGGCGGACGTGGCGTGCCCCACACCTCCAAGGGATGTGGAACGGGACGAACCGGTCGTAGCGTTGAAGATTCTTGATGGGGACTCTCGGGGTTCCGGAAGTTCGGCGACGATGGAGAAGCGTGTGATGACGGTCGGTAAGCGGCGCAGGGGCCTCACGGTCGCGTCCGCTCTGCTCGGTAGTGTGCTGGTGCTCTCGGCGTGCTCCGGCGGCGACGAAGCCTCCGGGGACGAGGGCGGCGACACCTCGCAGGCCAAGGTCGACGAGGCGGCGGCCCAGAAGACCTCCGAGGCGCAGATCAAGATCACGCCGAAGGACGGCACCGACAACGCCTCCATCAACAACTCCGCCGCCGTCACCGTGAGCAAGGGCACGCTCACGGAGGTGTCGATGACCACCGCGGACGGCGCCGCCGTCGAGGGCGCGATATCCGCGGACAAGACGAGCTGGAAGCCCAACGCCCCGCTGGAGCGGTCCACCACCTACAAGATCTCGGTCACCGCGAAGGACGCCAAGGGCCTGGAGGCCCATGAGAACGCCTCCTTCAGCACGGTCTCCCCGGACAACAGCTTCCTCGGCTACTTCACGCCGGAGGACGGCTCCACCGTCGGCGTGGGCATGCCGGTCTCGATCAACTTCGACAAGGCGATCACCAACAAGGCCGACGTCCAGAAGGGCGTGACCGTCTCCACCACCAGCGGCCAGGAGGTCGCCTGCCACTGGTTCAACGACCAGCGCATGGACTGCCGCCCGGACGAGTACTGGAAGGAAGGCTCCACCGTCACGCTGAAGCTCGCGCTCGACGGTGTCGAGGGCGCCGAGGGCGTCTACGGCGTCCAGCAGAAGACGGTCACCTTCACCATCGGCCGCAACCAGGTGTCCTACGTCGACGCCAACACCAAGCAGATGAAGGTCACCCAGGACGGCAAGATCGTCAAGATCATCCCGATCTCGGCCGGTTCGCCGGAGAACAAGACCTACGAGGGCATCATGGTGATGTCGGAGATGTTCAAGGAGACGCGCATGAACGGCGCGACCGTGGGCTTCACCGACGACGACGGCAAGGGCGAGTACGACATCAAGGACGTGCCCCACGCCATCCGCCTGACCAACTCCGGCACCTTCATCCACGGCAACTACTGGGGCGCGGACTCGGTCTTCGGCAACGTCAACACCAGCCACGGCTGCGTCGGCCTGAACGACACCAAGGGCGCCAACGACAAGGGCACCGAGGGCTACTGGTTCTACACCAACTCGATCGTCGGTGACGTCGTCGTCGTCCAGAACACCGGCGACAAGACGGTGGCCCCGGAGAACGGCCTCAACGGCTGGAACATGAGCTGGGCGGACTGGAAGGCGGGTTCGGCGGTCTGAGCCGCCTGCCTCCCCGCAGCAACCAAGAAGCGGCCCCCGGGACCTGATGGTCCCGGGGGCCGCTCCCTTGTCGCTCGTTACTTGCCGTAGTACGCGTTGTAGATCGAGACGGTCGCCTTGTTGCCCTTCTTGTCGGCGACCTTCGCGTGGAAGGAGATGGCCTTGCCCTTCTCCGGGTTCTTCACCTTGATCTTGCCGCCCGTGACGGAGACCTTCTTCCAGGTCTGGCCGTAGTCGTACGACACCCAGACCGACAGCGACTTGAGGTTGCTGCCCGCCGCGGCGCCCACGACGCTGACCGGGACGGTCTTCGTCTGGCCCGCCGTGACCCGGCTGCTCAGGTCCGTCTTCGCGTTGAAGCGGACCGTGGAGGCGGGGAGCTTGACCTGGTCGGAGGCCGGCTTCTTGGACTTGAACGTCCAGCTCGCGTCGATCCGTGTGGAGGCGGCGGCGACCTTGACGCTCCGCTTCACCGAGGTCGTCAGCTTGTACTCGGCCTCGGCGGAGGGAACCTTGAAGGCCTCCTCACCGAACAGCGGGTCGGTGTGGGAGCCGATCTTCGTGCCGTTGCGGTACAGCTCCGTCCTCACCGAGGTGAAGTCCGAGGAACCGGCGTGCTTGGCCGCGTCGGCGAACAGCGGCAGGAAGCCGTAGATGCTGTTGCCGTCACGGAACAGGCCGTAGTCCGCGTTGATGTGCGGACCGAAGACCGCGTTGTTGAACGTCTTCTGGTAGGTCTGGCCCGCCTTGAAGGTCTGCGGGGCGCCCAGCGTGTAGAAGGCGTCCGGGATCGGGAAGCCCTCGGGGCTGCGGCTGCCGTACTGCTCGAAGTCGAAGGTCCACTGGATCTTGTCGGCCGTCGAGACGTACACCGTGCGCGTGCCCGGGAGCTTCTGCTCGACGGGCGTGCCGATCACCACGTCCTGCGGGAACATGCCCCACGACACCACCCCACCGGTCTTGCCGGAGGAGGAGGCGCCGAGCCGGTTCTTCACCGTGGCGAGCTCGCTCGCCTTGAAGTGGCGGACCTTGTCGCCCTGGATCTTCTTCACCTTGGCGGTCGTGGCCACGTCGTACTCGGCGTTCGCGCCCTTGGTCCACTGGCCGCTCCAGGTCTGCTGGAGACCGGAGACCTCGCCGCCCAGGTGGGCCATGCGCACATCGGCGAAGGAGCCGAGACCGACGCCGATGCCGATGCCCGCCGGGTCGTACATGTAGCCGATCATCGCCGAGAGCTGCTTGGCCTCGGCGTCCGGCACCGTGATGTCGGCCGCCTTGGTCTTACGGGCGTCGATCGTCACCGAGGTGTCCTTGGTGACGTTCAGCCGCGGCTGGACCAGCCAGTCGAGGCCGCCCTCCAGGTTGCTGAAGTCCTTGGCGATCCAGGCGTCCAGCAGGTACTGGCCCTTGGGCAGCCGCAGGGTGGTGGTGCCGGAGGCGACCGGCGGCACACCGTAGGCCCGGTTGAGGGCGAGTCCCGTGTAGCCGAGCAGAACGGTGTTGTAGACGTCCGTCGGCAGGCCGTCCTTGCCGATGTGCTTGACGGTGACGTCGTACGACTCCACCTCGCGCTGCACCGCGGCGGCCGTACGGACGCTCTGCCCGCCGCCCGTCGCCGTCACGTAGGCCGAGTAGGCGCCGTCCAGCGTGCCGCCCAGCTTGGTGTTGACCGTGAAACCGACGGTGGCCTTGCCGCCCGCCGGGACGGTCACCGTGGTGGCGTCCAGCTTGAAGAAGCCCGCCGGGGCCGGCCGCCCCTTGGGGTCGGTGGCGGTCGACGAGAGCTTCAGCGTGACGTCCGTCGTACCGAGGTTGCGGTACGTCAGCTCCTTGGTGACCGGGGTGTCGTCGGTGTGCGGCCACTGCTGCACCCCGAAGCTCACCGACACCGGGTCGGCGATCACGGTCTGCTTGATGGCCTGGTCGACCTGGATGCGGCCCGAACCCTGCTCGAACGGGGTGTACTTGCCGCCCTTGGTGGACGCGGTCAGCGCGCCCTTGAGCTCGGCGTAGGTCCACTCCGGGTGCTGCTGCTTCAGGATCGCGGCGGCACCGGCGACGTGCGGCGTCGCCATCGACGTACCCGAGATGGTCAGGTACCCGGCCGGCTTCTCGCCGACCTCCTGCTCGATCACGCTGCCCTTGGCGGACGCGGCGGTGATGTCCACGCCCGGCGCGGTGACGTCCGGCTTGATGGCGCCGTCGCCGAGCCGCGGGCCGGTCGAGGAGAAGTCGGCCAGCTTGTCCTTGTCGTCGACCGCGCCGACGGTGAGCGCGGCGTCCGCGCTGCCCGGCGAACCGACCGACTCCGGGCCCGAGTTGCCCGCCGCGATGGCGAACAGGATGCCCTTCTCGGCGGACAGCTTGTTGACCGCCGCCTCCAGCGGGTCCACCTCGGGGGTGTCCATGCCGCCAAGGCTGAGGTTGACGACCTGGGCGCCCTGCTCGGCCGCCCACTCCATGCCGGCGAGGATCCCGGAGTCGTCACCGGAGCCGGTGTCGTCGAGGACCTTGCCGCTCAGGATGTCGGCGCCGGGCGCCACACCCTTGTACTTGCCGCCGGACTTCGCTCCGGTGCCCGCCGCGATGGACGCGACGTGCGTGCCGTGGCCGACCTTGTCCTCGTCGGTCGCGGCCGGGGTGAAGTTCTTCGAGGCGATCACCTGGTCCTTGAGGTCCGGGTGGTTGGCGTCGACGCCGGTGTCCAGCACGGCGATCTTGACGCCCTTGCCGTCGTACCCGGCCGACCACGCCTTGGGGGCGCCGATCTGGGCGACGGACTTGTCGAGCGTGGCCTTGCGGGTGCCGTCGAGCCAGACGTGCGCGATGCCGGAGGCCGTCCGGTCGCCGTTGGTGACGGCGTCCCAGAGATCGGGCGTCTCGGTGTACGGCGTCTGCACGGCGTCCGCGTTGAGGGTCTTCAGGGTCCGGCGGAGCTGGCCCGCGTCCCGGACGTCGGCCTTGGTGCCGGTGGCTGCGCCCTTGTAGCCGACGATCACCTTCAGGCCCTTGGCCTGCGACTTGCGGGTCGCCGACTTGCTGAGCTCGGTGATGTCGAACAGCCGCTGGTCGAGCTTGCCGGCGGTGATCAGCCGGGCCGCGTCGGCGGGTATGACGAGCGTGTGCCCGTCGTCCTTGCGGATCTGAACGGGTATGTGCTTCCGGCCCTCCGCCCGCTCCAGGGCGACGACCCGGCCCTTGGCGTCCACGCTGACCCGGTCACCCGTGATGAGGGTGATGCGGTGGTGGGCGGTGAGCTGGGCGGCGGCGGAACCGGTCCGCTGCTCGGGCTTCGCCGACGCCGGGCTGGTCATGCCGGCGGCGAGGGCGACGGCGGCCGCCGTGGCGACGGTGGCCGCGCATGCTCTTTTCACTTGTCTGCGCAAGTTTCCCCCTTGCTGAAGTACCGGGCGAATTTCCCCGTTCACCCGGCCGGGGGCGGTCCTGCACAGACGTACGTGCACCCCCCGGAATAGGCAGTATGCCGGGGGGTGATCAGCTACCTCAATAGACAGGGGGCAGACAGAATCGGACTGTTGCGCCTCGCTCTGTCCGCCGTTCTTACGCGCCCGCGTTTTCCTTGACGGAGATCTTTCCCTTGCGGATGGTCGCGAGGCGGGGGGCCTTCTTCGCGATGGACGAATCGTGCGTGACCATGATGAAAGTGAGCCCCAGCTCCTTCCACATGCGCTCGAGTACGTCCATGATCTCGTCGCGCATCGACTCGTCGAGGTTGCCGGTGGGCTCGTCGGCGAGCAGCACCTTGGGCTGCTTGACCAGGGCGCGAGCGATCGCGACGCGCTGCTGCTGACCGCCGGACATCTCGGAGGGCAGATGCGTGAGCCGCTCTCCGAGACCCACCGACTTCAGTGCCTCCGCGGCCTGTTCGCGCCGGTCCTTCACCTTGACACCGAGCGGTACGAGCGCGGTTTCGACGTTCTCCTGTGCGGTCAGTGTGGGGATCAGATTGAAACTCTGGAACACGAAGCCGATGTTCGCGCTGCGCACGCCGGTGAGTTTGGCCTCGGACAGTTTGGCGAGATCTGTGCCATCCAAAACGACCTCACCCGATGTCGGCCGGTCAAGTCCGCCAAGCATCTGAAGAAGCGTGGACTTACCCCCGCCGGTGGGGCCTTGGATGACGAGCCGGTCGCCGTCGGCGATGGTGAGGTCGACTCCGTCGAGCGCGTGGACTGTTTCCTTGCCTCGGCTGTAGCGCTTGGTGACGTTTCTGAGTTCGTACATGGAGTGCTCCTGGAGGGTTGGTAGGGGGTGGTGCGAGTTCGTGCTCGACCGCCTGCCGGTGGGGGCTGGTCGCGCGGTTTCCCGCGCCCAGGGGGAGTTGCGGCAGGGGCCTGTTACTCGACTCGCCTCAGGGCGTCGGCCGGGCGGAGCCGGGAGGCTCGCCAGCCGCCGAACGCGCCCGCGATCAGGCCGCCCGCCACCGCCAGGCCCACCGCCAGGGCGATCGTGGTCGCGCTGACCGGGGCCGTGAGGGCGACCTCCAGGGCGTTCGACGACTGCTGGGCCGCCGGGCCGCCCATGCCGCCGGGGCCGCCGCCCATGCCTCCGCCCCCCGGTCCGCCCCCGAAGCCCCCGCCCGTGCTCCCGAGTTGGGCCTCCAGGGTCGGGCTGATCGCCGTCACCGCGTAGGCGCCCGCCAGGCCCACCGCGATGCCGAGCGCACCGCCGACCAGGCCGTTGACGACCGCCTCACCGACCACCTGCCGGGTCACCCGGCCCGACTTCCAGCCCAGCGCCTTCAGCGTGCCGAACTCCCGTACCCGGCGTGACACCGCCGAGGAGGTCAGCAGCCCGGCGACCAGGAACGCCGCCACCAGCACCGCGATCGACAGCCACTTGCCGACGCTCGACGCCAGGTCCGACGCCGTCGACAGCGACCCCGACACCGTGTCCGCCAGATCCGCCGACGTCGTCACGGTCGTACCGGAGACGTTCCGCTGGATCTCCGACTTCACGGCGTCGATCCGCTGGGAGTCGGTCGCCTTGACGTAGATCGTGGTGACCTTGTTCTTCGAGTCGCTCAGCGTCTGCGCCTGCCGCAGCGGGATGTAGAGGTTGGCCGCAGCGTCCCCGCTCTCCGGCGTCGCGATGCCGATGACCTCGAACCTGGTGCCCTTGACGGTCACCGTGGAGCCGACCTTCAGCTCCTTCTCCTTGGCGTACGACGCATCGGCCACGACCACCTTCGCGTTGGTCTCCGACGACTTGAACGTACGACCGCTGGTGATCTTCGAGGAGGTCAACGGGCCCAGCGCCGGCTCGGTGACGTCTGTGCCGTAGACCGAGTAGTTGTTGACGTCGAACTCGGCGCCGCCGCCCTCGACCCGGCCCTCGGGCGCCTGCATGCCGCCGCCCGGTCCGCCCTGTCCCTGGTCCTGCGCGGAGCCCCCGTCCTGCTGGAACTCGCCCCGCCGGAACTGCCCGCTGACCTTGATGACCTGAAGGCTCAGCCCGCCGACCGCGTCCGAGACCCCGCTCTGCGACCCGACCTTGTCCACGGTCGAGCTCGCCAGGGTCTGGAAGCCCTGGACCATGACCCGGTCGCTGCTCTGCTCCTCGTCGGAGTCCTCGTCCTGCGCGTCGAACTCGAAGCGCGGCCGCGCCGGCTGGCTCCCCTCGGCGGCGGCCGCCTTGGTGACCGTCATGTCGGTGCCGAGCCCGTACAGCGACTCCAGGACCTTGTCCTGGGCCTTGCCCATGCCGGAGGACACGGAGTTGACCACGATGACGAGGGCGATGCCCAGCGCGAGACCGGAGGCGACGACGAGGGCCGCCTTTCTGCGGCGGCGCAGCTCGCGCCTCAGGTAGGTGAAGAACATGCGCCGCAAGCTAGGGACAGCGCGTGATGACTCGATAAGGCCGAAATAAGAGAAGCATGAGAAGGCTGTCCGTGAGCCAGGAGCGGGCCCGCACACCACTGTCGGCGTGGCCTGATTACGCCAAGCGCTGACACGGAACCGCCCCGCGCCGGAAGAGCAGCTTCCATCCGGCTTCCGTGCTTGTGTGGGCGCATGACGGCTCACACGGTGGAATACGTCCGGTACCGCATTCCCGAGCAGCAGTCGGCGGAGTTCCTGGCCGCCTACACCCGCGCCGCGGTCAGTCTCGCGGCCGCCCCGGAGTGCGTCGACTACGAACTCGCGCGCTGCGAGGAGGACTTCGAGCACTTCGTCCTCCGGATCACGTGGACCTCGACGGAGGACCACGTCGAAGGCTTCCGCCGTTCGGAGCTGTTCCCCGACTTCCTGGCCGAGATCCGCCCCTTCATCGGCAACATCGAGGAGATGCGGCACTACAAGGCGACCAGCGTGCGCGGCACCGGCTCGGCGGTGCCGACGCTGTACGCGTGGGCGGGCGGTGCCGAGGCACTCGGCCGCCTGACCACCGCCTTCTACGACCGCGTCCTCAAGGACGACCTTCTCGCCCCGTTGTTCCAGGGCCTCCCCGAGGCCCACGCCGAGCATGTCGCCCTCTGGTTCGGCGAGGTGCTCGGCGGCCCGACCGCCTACTCCGACACCCAGGGCGGCCACGGCCACATGGTCGCCAAGCACCTGGGCCTGAACATCACCGAGCCCCAACGGCGCCGCTGGGTCAACCTCATCCAGGACGCGGCCGACGAGGCGGGCCTGCCCACGGACGCCGAGTTCCGCAGCGCGTTCCTCGCCTACGTGGAGTGGGGCACCCGCCTGGCGGTCTACTTCTCCAGCCCCGACGCCAAGCCTCCGGCGGAGCAGCCGGTGCCGAAGTGGAACTGGGGGGCCGCGCCCCCGTATCAGGGCTGAACGGCCCCGGCCCCGGCCCTGGTCGCGTCAGCGCCCCAGCTCGCCAGCAGGCGCAGCGCCTCGGCCGAGGGCGAGCCCGGCTCGGGGTAGTAGGTGACCAGGGACTGCTCCGAGCCGTCGGTGAGGGTGAACGACTCGAAGTTCAAGGTCAGTTCCCCGACCAGCGGGTGCCGCATCCGCTTGACGCCGTAGCTCTTCTCCTTGACGTCATGGGTGGCCCACAGCCGCCGGAACTCCTCGCTCTTCAGGGAGAGTTCACCGACCAGGGAGGAGAGCAGCGGGTCGTCCGGGTGACGGCCCGCGTCCATGCGCAGATAGCTGACCATGTCGTAGGCCTTCTGGTCCCACTCCACGAACAGCTCCCGGTAGTCCGGGCGCAGGAACACCAGCCGCGCCCAGTTCCGCTCCTGCGCCGGCAGCTCCGACCAGTCCCCGAAGACGGCCGCGGCCATCCGGTTCCAGGCGAGCAGGTCGGAGCGGCGGCCGGTGATGTACGCCGGGACGGTCTCGATCGAGTCCAGCAGCTGGCGCAGCGCTCCGCGCACCTGCTCCGCCCGCCCGGCCTGCTGTTTCTTCTTCTGCGGCTTCGGCTTGGCCAGGTGCATGAGGTGCGCGTACTCGGCCTCGCTCAGCCTGAGCGCCCGCGCGATGGCGTCCAGCACCTCCGCCGACACGTTCCGCCCGTTGCCCTGCTCCAGGCGCGTGTAGTACGCCACCGACACCCCGGCCAGCTGCGCCAGCTCCTCGCGCCGCAGCCCGGGCACCCTGCGGTGCCGTCCGAAGTGGGGCAGCCCCACGTCCTCCGGCTTCAGCCGGGCACGCCGGGTGCGCAGGAACTCGCTCAGCTCGGCACGCGGGTCCAGGCCGCCACCGGGCCCGGCCGGAGATTCGGGCTGTTCGTCCATGCCGTCCAGTATTCCCGGTCGTACGCCCACCAGCCTGACCCTCTCAGTAGTAGGAACGCCAGACGTACGCAAAGCCGTGACCTGGGTAAACACTCGCGCCCTCGGCAGGCTGGAGGACGTGCCCGGCGGAAGGCAGCCGGGCGCGCAACCTCTGAGGAGAGCCACTCCCATGACCACTGTCGCTGCGTACGCCGCTCCCGCCGCCAAGGCGCCGCTGGAGCGCACCACCATCGAGCGCCGTGCGGTCGGCGAGTTCGATGTGCTGATCGACATCAAGTTCGCGGGCATCTGCCACTCGGACATCCACCAGGCCCGTGAGGGCTGGGGCGAGGCCATCTTCCCGATGGTCCCCGGCCACGAGATCGCGGGCATCGTCTCCGAGGTCGGATCCGGCGTCACCAAGTACCGGGTCGGCGACCGCGTGGGCGTCGGCTGCATGGTCGACTCCTGCCGGGAGTGCGACAACTGCAAGGCCGGCTTCCAGCAGTACTGCACGGGTGGCGGCATGGTGGGCACGTACAACGCCCTCGACAGGAACGGCGAGCCCACCTACGGCGGCTACTCGGAGAAGATCGTCGTCGACGAGGGCTATGTCGTCCGCATCCCGGACGGCCTGTCCCTCGACGTGGCCGCGCCGCTGCTGTGCGCGGGCATCACCACCTACTCCCCGCTGCGCCACTGGAACGCGGGCCCCGGCAAGAAGGTCGCCGTCGTCGGTCTGGGCGGCCTCGGCCACATGGCCGTCAAGATCGCGCACGCCATGGGTGCCGAGGTGACCGTCCTGTCGCAGTCCCTGCGCAAGAAGGACGACGGTCTGAAGCTGGGCGCGGACCACTACCACGCCACCAGCGACCCGAAGACCTTCGAGGAACTCGCGGGCACCTTCGACCTGATCGTCTCGACGGTCTCGGCACCGATGGACTTCGCCGCCCTGCTGTCGCTGCTCAAGGTCGACGGGACCCTGGCGAACGTAGGCGCCCCCGAGGAGCCGATCTCGCTCAACCTGTTCGAGCTGATGCTGGGCCGCAAGAGCCTCGCCGGTTCCGCCATCGGCGGTATCCCCGAGACCCAGGAGATGCTGGACTTCTGCGCCGAGCACGGCATCGGCGCGGAGATCGAACTGATCGCCGCGTCCGAGATCAACGAGGCGTACGAGCGGGTGCTGGCCAGTGATGTCCGGTACCGGTTCGTGATCGACACCGCGACGATCTGAGCGGTGTGCCGGTGAGGGCCCCGGGGTCTCCCCCCTCCGGGGCCCTCACCGCTGGTGCGCGCCCGGCGTGTGCCCGAAGGTCCGCCGGAAGACATCGATGAACGCGCTCGCCGACGACCAGCCGCAGGCGTGCGCCACCGCGGTCACCGGCCGGCCCTCCGCCAGCAGCACCAGCGCGTGGTGGAGCCGCAGCTGGGTGCGCCACTGCGGGAAGGTCATCCCGAGGTCGGCCCGGAAGAGCCGGGACAACGTCCGCTCTGCGGCACCGACTTCCCGGCCCAGGGCGGCGAGCGTGCGGCTGTCGGCGGGGTCCTCGTGCAACAGGGCACACACAGCGCGGAGTTGAGGCGTCGTGGGGGCAGGCAGATACAGGGGTTGCTGCGGCGAGGCCCGCAACTGGTCGAGCAGCACCGCCCGCAGCCGCGACCGTTCGGGGCTGTCCTCGCGCGGGGCCGCGGTGTAGGCGGTGATCAGCTCGCGCAGCAGCGGGCCGACGCTGAGCACGGTCGGCTCGTCCAGGCCGAGCGGGTTCTCGGCCGCGGGCAGCCCCACGAGATGCAGTTCGAGCCCGCCGTACGCCCGGTGCGCGTGCACGGTGCCGGCCGGCACCCAGACCGCCCGGGTGGCCGGCGCGACCCAGGACCCCGCGTCGGTGGTGACCGCCAGGACCCCCCGGGCTGCGTACACGATCTGGTGCTCGTCGTGGCGGTGGGCGTCGATGGCGCCGCCCGGGGCCAGCCGCTGGGCGCGGGTGGGGGCGATGGGCTGATGGCGGACCCGGCGGGTCGGCTGGGTGGCCGGGCGGGTGGGCTGGGTGCCTGGGCGGTGCTGGGGGTCGTGTTGGCGGTGCTGGGGGGCGGGTTGGCGGTTCTGCGGCATTGTTTGGCAGATTATCGGAAGTCCGACGGGGTGCGTTCCACCCACGATGGCTCGGTGCGGAGAAACAAGTCGATCATTCTGCTGTCGGCCGGGCATGCCTGCGTCGACGTCTACCAGGGCACCGTCGCGTCCCTGGTCCCGTTCTTCGTCGCCGAGCGCGCCTACTCCTACGCCGCCGCTTCGGGCATCGTGCTCGCCGCCTCCCTGCTCTCCTCCGTGACCCAGCCGCTGTTCGGCGTCCTGACCGACCGCCGGCCCCTGCCCTGGCTGCTCCCGCTGAGCACGCTGCTCGGCGGCACCGGGATCGCGCTCAGCGGCCTGCCGGATGCCTACGCTCCGACGCTGGCGCTGGTGGCGCTGTCCGGGGTGGGGGTGGCGGCGTACCACCCGGAGTCGGCGCGCGTGGCGCGGCTCGCGGCGCGGGGGAGCCACACCGCGATGGGCTGGTTCTCGCTCGGCGGCACGCTCGGCTTCGCGGCGGCGCCGTTGCTGGTCGCGGCGGTGGTCGCGACGGGTGGGCTGAGCCGGACGCCGTGGCTGGTGATCCCGGCGGTGGTGGGCAGCGCGCTGTGCCTCGCGGCGGTGCGGGGGTTGGCCGGGGCTGGTTCCGGCGCCGGGGCGAGGGCTGAGGTCGGTGGGGCGAGGGCTGAGGTCGGTGGGGCGGGGGTGCGTGGGGATTCGTTCAAGTCCGCTCGGGACGACGTCCGTTCCTTCACCAGACTGTCCCTGGCGGTGGTCTGCCGGTCGATCACCTTCATCGGCCTGAGCACCTTCGTCGCGTTCCTCGTCCAGGAGCGCACCGGCGGCGGTACGGCGGCCGGTACTGCCGCGCTGTGCGTCCTGTACGCCGGTGGCGCGGTGGGCAGTGTGCTGGGCGGGACCCTGGCCGAACGCCTGGACCGGGTCACCGTGGTGCGCCGGTCGTACCTGATCACGGTCGTGGCGGTCGCGGGCGTGATCCTGGCTCCGGGCCCCTCGGTCTACGTCTTCGTCGCGCTGGCCTCGGCGGGCCTGTACGTCCCCTTCTCCCTCCAGGTCACCCTCGGCCAGGACTACCTGCCCACCCGGGTCGGCACGGCGGGCGGCATCACGCTGGGTCTGACGGTGAGCGTCGGCGGCCTGGCGACCCCGGCGATCGGCGCCCTCGCCGACGCGACCTCGCTCTGTTCGGCGCTGGCGCCACTGGCCGTACTGCCCGCCCTCGCCTGGCTGTTGGCACGGGGACTGCGGGAACCGTCAGCGGCGCGTCCAGAGGGTGACGTCACTGCTGGTGGCGACGGCGAGCGTCTCGCCGGACGGGGAGAAGCCCGCGGCGCGGAAGGTTGAGTAGGAGGAGTGCAGGACGTGCCACCAGCCGTCGCCGGGGGGACTGTCGTGGAACAGCTTGCCGCCCTGCGAGAGCAGGACCCGCTGGTGCGGCCACTCGGGCGTCTCCACCGCCACGACCCAGCCGTCGCCGGTGCCGGTGTGCAGCCCGCCGCCGAAGAGCCCGGCGATGTGGACCCGGCTCCCGCCGATCGGCCCGAACCCCGGGCAGGTGAGGTCGGGGGCGGTGTCGGGGGTGCTGTGCTCGGGGTCGGGGTCCCGGTCGCGGGCGATCTTCTCGCCGGTCACGGCGTCGAAGAGGCCGTGACCGTCGTGCGAGACGACCATGACGAGGTCGTGCCCGGTACCGGGGTCGGTGGCGAAACCGATGCCGAGGAGGCCGCCGACGGCCGCGCAGGGCGGGATGCCGCTGTCGCCGTAGGGCGCGAAGACCGGCCGCCAGGGGCGCGGGGCGGGGACGACGGGGGCCGCGAGCAGCCGGTCGCGCAGGGTCCGCTGATAATCGGTGATCACTTCCGCAGTGCCTCGATCCCGTCCTGGGCCGCCATCACGATCTCCAATCCCCGGGTGTCCTCGGCGGGTTCGCGCATCTGGTTGGTCACGTACGCCACGACCGAGCGGGTCTCGGGCTCGATCATCACGAGGGAGCCGCCCCAGCCACCCCACCCGTACGTGCTGCCGAACAGACCGTAACCGAGGCCCCAGCGCGTCGACATGCCGAGCACGAGGTCCTCGCCGGCGAACTGTTCCTCCCAGGCACGGTCACAGCCGGCCCGTGACAGCAGCCGTGTCGTGCCCACGGCACCGCCGCATGCCATCACCGACTGGACCAGGGCGACCGAGCGGGCGTTGCCGAACCCACTGGCGGCGGGGATCTGGGCGCGGCGCCAGGCGACGCTGTTGCCGTCACGGACGCGGACGCCGGGGACGGCGCTGTCTCCGGCCCCACCGTCTCCGGCCGTACGCGCGGCGTAGTCCTGGTCCCGGCCCGGGGGCGGGACGGTGAGCGCGACCCGGGGGTCGTGCTCGGCGGACAGCCCGAGGTGGAAGTCGGCGCCGAGGGGCCCGGCGACCTCCTCGGCGAGGAACACGCCCGGTTCCCGCCCGCTGATCCGCCGTACGACCTCCCCGACGAGGAACCCCTGGGTGAGCGAGTGGTACCCGGCGGCGGTACCCGCTTCCCAGCGCGGGGCCTGCGCCGCGAGCCGTGCGGTGGCGGAGGCCCAGTCGTACAAGTCCTCGACGGGCAGCGGTGGATCCCAGTCGGGCAGCCCGGCGGTGTGGGAGAGCAGATGCCGTACGAGAACGTGCTCCTTGCCGTTCGCGGCGAACTCGGGCCAGTACCGGGCGACGGGCGCGTCCAGGTCGAGCTCGCCGCGGTCGGCGAGGACGAGGGCGCACAGGGCCGTCATGGTCTTGCTGACCGACCAGACGTTGACGAGGGTGTCCCGTCGCCAGGGCACACTCCGCCCGGCGTCGGCGAACCCAGCCCACACGTCCACCACGGGCTCGCCGTCCACGAAGACAGCCACCGAGCCCCCCAGGTCCCCACCATCCACCACCTCCGCCAGCGCGCCGGGCACAGCGGCGAACAGGTCGTCGTACGAGCCCTGAACATCGGCCATCCCGCCATGAAGCCCGCCCACCGGGGCCGGGCGCAACCGAATTCCCGGGACGACCGCTTCCCTGGAGCGCGAGGTTCGAGCAGTGGAGTGGCGGAGTCCAGGTCACCGACGCTGGCGAGGGCGTGGATTTCGCGGGCGAGCGGGGTCACGTCGCGGATGGAGACCGTCCATTCGTCCGCGTAGCGTCGCGCGGCCGCACCGGACAGGCCGAGTTGCAGGGACCGGTACGGCAGGGCCCGCAGACCCAGGTCCCGCTCGGGATCCCACTGCACCCGAGCAGGCGCCGACTTCAACTGCCGCTGCCAGGTGGCCCGATCGGGGTGCAGCCCCCGTACGTAGCTCGACAGGCAGGCGTGGCTCAGCGCCCAGTCGAACCCGGATCGGCTGATCTCGACGGCGAGGACGGTTTCCTGCCCCGCCTTCGTCGCCCAACCGCAGCGGTACATCATCCACAGGAACGACGGCTTGATCCACGTCATCCTGTCCCGCTTCCACGCGGGAGGAAAACGCCCCTCACGGGCAGCGGGCAGGCCGAGTTCCGGGGCGTAGGCCTGGTAGACGGTGATCGTGGAGTCCCCGTGGACGGCACGGATCCCGCGTTGCGGTTCTTGCATGGCCTACAGCGTGCGACCGCCCGGCCCAGGAGACCACCGATTTACCCCCGCGGCCCGCCTCAGCCGTCGTCCTTGGCGACGCCTACCGGGCAGGACACCCCCGTGCCCCCGATCCCGCAATAGCCCGCGGGGTTCTTGTCGAGGTACTGCTGGTGGTAGGGCTCCGCCGGGTAGAAGGGGCGGTCCTTCGCGGGGAGGATCTCTGTGGTGATCGTGGCGTGGCCCGAGGCTGTGAGGCGCCGCTGGTAGGACGCTCGGGAGGATTCCGCCGCCGTGGACTGGGCGGGGCCGTGGGTGTGGATCGCCGAGCGGTACTGGGTGCCGACGTCGTTGCCCTGGCGGAAGCCCTGGGTGGGGTCGTGGGACTCCCAGAAGGTCTTCAGGAGGCGGTCGTACGGGAGCAGGGCCGGGTCGAACACCACGCGGACCACCTCGGTGTGGCCGGTCAGGCCCGAGCAGACCTCCTCGTACGTGGGGTGCTCGGTGTAGCCGCCCTGGTAGCCGACCAACGTCGTCCACACGCCCTCTCCGAGCTGCCAGAACCTGCGCTCGGCGCCCCAGAAGCAGCCCAGGGCGAAGTCGGCGATCTCCAGGCCCTCGGGGTAGGGGCCGAGCAGCGGGGTGCCGAGGACGGTGTGGCGGTCGGGGACCGTGAAGACCGGCTCGGGGCGGCCGCGCAGCGCCTGCTCGGGCGTCGGCAGCTGAGGCGTACGGCTGTACAGGAACATGCGGGCTCCCATCCCACGGTGGCGGACACGTCAACATGCCCGCCACCCCCGGGCATTCCTCAGTGCGGGAGCGTCGCCGGGCTGCCGCCGTTGGCCTCGTAGCCCGCGACCGCGAGCGCCCGGTACACCGCGAACTCGGCGGCCGGGTCCGGGGACAGCGTCCAGGGCAGGGCGCCGACATGACCGTCCACGTGTATCAGCTGGTTCATGGCCTCCGCCCACCGCTCGGCCCGGACCAGGAAGAACACCAGCAGGTGGCGGACGTGCGCCAGCATCGGGTCGTCGGAGCGGGCCGAGTGCACCGCGTGCAGCGCGCCGTGCATCGCCTTGGTCACGACCTCGCTCTGATAGAAGCCGCTGACCAGGTTGACCTCGGGAAGGTGCTCGAACACCGCGAACAGCGGCATCGCGGCGAGCAGCGAGCCCTGGGGCGCCCGGGCCGCGGCGGCCTCCGCGAAGCCGTACGCCTGCGCACGGGAGCCGTGCCACTTCTCGCACCAGTAGTGCAGGGCGGCCAGATGGGCGCCCATGTGGTTCGGCGCGCGGTCCAGGATCTTCAGCCAGAGCTGCTCGAACTCCGGCTGCGAGTAGGCGAGCCCGCGGGCGACCGAGAGCTCGATGATGTACGGGATCGGGTCGCCGGGGGCGAGCAGCGCCGCCTCGCCGCAGGCCGACCTCGCCTCCTCCATGATGATCCGGAAGTCGTCCGTGCCGGGCGTCGCGGTGCGCCACGCCTGCTGCACCAGGAACTCCGCGTGCACGGCCGCGCCGCCCGCGTCCTTGGGCTGCTCGGCCCGCCACACCCGCAGCCACTGCCCGCCGGGTGCCTCGCCGACCCCGCCGGGCCGCTGCTGGAGCTCCAGCGAGGCGGCGCCCGCGAAGGCCTGCACCCGCTGCCAGCGCGGTTCGCCCTCGGCCCCGGTGCCCGCGAGCAGCTGCGAGGCCGCGCGGTAGTCCTGGGTGCGCTGCACCACGTCCAGCACGTCCAGCAGGTCCTGGTCGGGTCCGGGCATCCGGACGTCCAGCTCCTCCTGCCGTACGAAGCCGTAGTTCGCCGGGTCCGCCGCGTCCGGGTGGCCCGGCGGGACCTGCTCGATCATGCCCCGTCGGCGCCGCATGAACGGCAGCACCACGAAGCCGATCATGACCAGCGCCACCAGGACCCAGAGAATCTCCATGCCACAAGCGTTCCAGACCGCACTGACAATTGGCCAACCCGGTCCCTGGCCTGTGGAAAACTCCTCCGCTCCGTCATCAGAGCCGTCGGCGCACTACGCTCGTGACTCATGAGCGACATGCACATCAGTCAGCACTTCGAGACGCTCGCCATCCACGCGGGCAACACGGCGGACCCCCTCACCGGGGCGGTCGTCCCGCCCATCTACCAGGTCTCGACCTACAAGCAGGACGGCGTCGGCGGTCTGCGCGGCGGCTACGAGTACAGCCGCAGCGCCAACCCCACCAGGACCGCCCTGGAGGAGAACCTCGCCGCCCTGGAAGGCGGCCGTCGTGGGCTCGCGTTCGCGTCCGGACTGGCGGCCGAGGACTGCCTGCTGCGTACGCTGCTCAGCCCCGGCGACCACGTCGTCATCCCGAACGACGCGTACGGCGGCACGTTCCGCCTGTTCGCGAAGGTCGTCGCCCGCTGGGGCGTGGAGTGGTCGGTCGCCGACACCAGCGACCCGGCCGCCGTACGGGCCGCGATCACCCCGAAGACCAAGGCCGTGTGGGTGGAGACCCCCTCCAACCCGCTGCTCGGCATCACCGACATCGCGGCGGTCGCCCAGATCGCCCGGGACGCGGGCGCGCGTCTCGTCGTCGACAACACCTTCGCCACGCCCTACCTCCAGCAGCCGCTGTCGCTCGGCGCCGATGTCGTGGTGCACTCCCTGACCAAGTACATGGGCGGCCACTCCGACGTCGTCGGTGGCGCGCTGATCGTGAGCGACGAGGGCCTCGGCGAGGAACTCGCCTTCCACCAGAACGCGATGGGCGCCGTCGCGGGCCCCTTCGACTCGTGGCTGGTGCTGCGCGGTACCAAGACGCTGTCGGTGCGCATGGACCGGCACAGCGAGAACGCCGCCAAGGTCGCCGACATGCTGTCCCGGCACGCGCGCGTGACGAAGGTGCTCTACCCGGGCCTGCCCGAGCACCCCGGTCACGAGATCGCCGCCAAGCAGATGCGGTCGTTCGGAGGCATGATCTCTTTCCAGGTGGCGGGCGGCGAGGAGGCGGCCGTCGAGGTCTGCAACCGCGCCAAGGTGTTCACGCTCGGCGAGTCCCTCGGCGGTGTCGAGTCGCTGATCGAGCACCCGGGCCGCATGACGCACGCGTCGGCCGCCGGTTCCGCGCTGGAGGTGCCCGCCGACCTGGTGCGCCTGTCCGTGGGCATCGAGAACGTGGAGGACCTCCTGGAGGACCTCCAGCAGGCGCTCGGCTAGCCACCCGCCGGTGTCACACCGGCCGGTCACCATCCGGTCAGTGGTGGAGTCGTCTCCGACGGCGGCTCCACCCAGGGGTGTGCGGTCAGCGCCCACACCAGGAACGCCACCGTCGCGGCCAGCATCAGCAGCCACATCAGCCGGCGGGCGGCCCGGCGGCGCCGGAGCATCCGCCCGCCGCGCCGGACGCAGTCCCCGTACAGGTCGGGCGGTACGGCGGGTGACGTGCGCTCCATGATCCGCCGTACGGCGGCCTCGCGTTCGGTCCGTTTCATGACGCGGCCGCCCTCGCCCGTACGACCGCGGGGGCGGGCCCGCGCGGAGGGTGCAGCAGGGTCGCCGTGGCCCGGTCGCACAGGGTCCGCACGCGCTCGGTGGGCAGTCCCAGCAGGGCCGCCGTCTGTTCCTCGGCGACCCCCTCGTACAGCCGGAGCACCAGGACGAGACGTTCCTGCGGGCTCAGCACGGCCAGTGGGCTCTCGGGGTGCGGGCGGGCCCGGCCGAGACCGCCGTACTGGTGCCACGCCCCGCGCGCGAAGCGGGTGGCCAGATACTGCCGGGCGTGGTCGTAGGGATCCTCGCCGCGCAGCCGATCCCAGACCGCGTACGTGTGGGCGAGGGCGAGCGTCAGCAGGCGCCGCGCGCGAGGGTGGTCGGCCGGTGACTCCGCCGTGAGCAGCACGGCGGTGTGCAGCAGCCGGCCCGCCGCGCCCGCGACGAACGCCTCGAACTCCCGGGCCCGGCGGGCGTCCTGGAACGCAAGCCGTTCTCGCACCGCGCCTCCTGCCTGAGGGCGACCCCCTGAGTCAGCGGATCCCGGCCACGTACGGGCGTACGAAGGGGACCCGGTTTCATATGAGGCCAGGGGCGGCCCGGGGTCAAGAGCCGGGCGGCACGCGCGTGTGCGGATCCTCAGGCGGTTGGGATCCTCAGGAGGCCGGTGCCGGTTCCGCGCCCGGCACGCCGTGGGCGGCCATACGGGCGGAGAGCGCGGTGTTGAAGCGTGTGAGGAGCGTGCAGAAGGCCTCGCGCTCCTCCGGCGCCCAGTCGTGTGTCAGCTCGGCCATCAACTGACGCCTGGAGGACCGTACTTCCTCGAGGCGGGACTGCCCGCGCGGGGAGAGCTGGAGCACCACGGCCCGGCCGTCCTCGGGGTGCGAGGTGCGCTTGACCAGCCCGGTGTCCACGAGCGGAGCCACCTGCCGGGTGACCGTCGACGAGTCGATCCCCATGCTCGCGGCGAGCGCCTTGACCCCCATGGGGCCTTCCTTGTCCAGGCGGTTGAGCAGCAGGTATGCGGCGCGGTCCATGGAGTTGCGCACCTGCCCGACCCCGCCGAGACGGGTCTGTTCGGCACGACGGGCGAACACCGCCACCTCGTGCTGCAGCGTGTCGAGGAGACCGGTGTCACCGACGGTCGACATGTCCATCGACATTCCAGGTGTTGTGGGCATGGCCGGGGGCTCACTTCATGAAGGGTGCTGGGTTGGGGGACAGGGTACGGGGTCGGGAGGCGGGCCGTACCGGCGCTGCGCAAACCCGTCTCGGTGGTTGGTCACACCGGGAGTGCGCCCGTGTGAACTGCGAGACTTGGGTCATGAGCTACCGCAAGGCCGACCTGCTGCCCCCGGTGACGCTCGACGACGTGCGCGGCGCCCAGAAGATGCTCACGGGCGTGGCTCGGATGACGGCGATGGAGGGCAGCCGGCACCTGTCCCAGCTGGTGGGCGCGCCGGTGCATCTCAAGTGCGAGAACCTCCAGCGGACCGGCTCGTTCAAGCTGCGCGGCGCCTACGTCCGGATCGCCGGGCTGCTGCCGGAGGAGCGGGCCGCCGGGGTCGTCGCGGCCAGCGCCGGGAACCACGCGCAGGGGGTGGCGCTGGCGTCCTCCCTGCTCGGGGTGCGGTCGACGGTGTTCATGCCGAAGGGCGCCCCGCTGCCGAAGATCAGCGCGACCCGGGACTACGGCGCCGAGGTGCGCCTGCACGGCCAGGTCGTCGACGAGACGCTGGCCGCCGCGCAGGAGTACGCGGCCGAGACCGGTGCGGTGTTCATCCACCCCTTCGACCACGCCGACATCATCGCGGGCCAGGGCACGGTCGGCCTGGAGATCCTGGAGCAGTGCCCGGAGGTGCGCACGATCGTCGTCGGCATCGGCGGCGGCGGGCTCGCGGCGGGTATCGCGGTCGCGGTGAAGGCGATCCGGCCCGACGTGCGGATCGTGGGTGTGCAGGCGGCCGGCGCGGCGGCGTATCCGCCGTCGCTGGCGGCCGGGCGTCCGGTGTCGGTGCGGAACCCGGCGACGATGGCCGACGGCATCAAGGTCGGGCGGCCCGGCGATGTGCCGTTCCGGATCATCGGCGATCTGGTGGACGAGGTCCGCACGGTCACCGAGGACGAGCTGTCCACGGCGCTGCTGCTGTGCCTGGAGCGGGCCAAGCTGCTCGTGGAACCGGCCGGGGCGAGCCCGGTCGCCGCGCTGCTGAGCGATCCCCTCTCCTTCGGGGGCCCGGTGGTCGCGGTGCTGTCCGGCGGCAACGTCGACCCGGTGCTGATGCAGCGGGTGCTGCGGCACGGCATGGCCGCGCAGGGCCGCTACCTGGCCGTACGGCTGCGGCTCACGGACCGTCCGGGGGCGCTCGCGACGCTGCTCGGGGTGTTGTCGGCGGTGGACGCCAACGTCCTCGACGTGAGCCATGTGCGCACCGATCCCCGGCTCGGGCTCACGGAGGCGGAGGTCGAGCTGCACCTGGAGACGAAGGGGCCGGCGCACTGCTCCGAGGTCGGGCAGGCCCTGCGCGAGGCCGGCTACACGGTCATCGACTGAGGCCGGATCCGTCTGAGTCACTCGTTCGAGTAACTCCATTGAGAGACGCGATACATCGCGTTATGGTCTGTGTCACGGAACACCTCGCACACACCCAGGCTTACCGAAGAATCCCCGACGACGCGGAGACTCATATGCCAGGCGCCATCCATGCCGAAGGTCTGGTGAAGACCTTCGGCGACATAAGGGCACTGGACGGTGTCGACCTCGATGTGCCGGAAGGCACCGTCCTGGGCCTGCTCGGGCCGAACGGCGCGGGCAAGACCACCACCGTCCGCTGTCTGACGACCCTGCTGCGCCCCGACAGCGGCAAGGCCGTCGTCGCCGGTGTCGACGTGCTCAAGCACCCCGACGCCGTGCGCCGCTCCATCGGTCTGTCCGGCCAGTTCGCCGCGGTCGACGAGTATCTGACCGGCCGCGAGAACCTCCAGATGGTGGGTCAGCTCTACCAGATGAAGGCGAAGGCGGCCAAGGCCCGCGCGCAGGAGCTGCTGGAGCAGTTCGACCTCGCCGAGGCCGCCGACCGTCCCACCAAGACCTACTCGGGCGGGATGCGCCGCCGCCTCGACCTCGCGGCGGCCCTGGTGGTCTCGCCGCCCGTGATGTTCATGGACGAGCCGACCACCGGCCTCGACCCGCGCAACCGGCAACTGCTGTGGGACGTCATCAAGCGGCTCGTCTCCGGCGGGACGACCCTGCTGCTGACCACCCAGTATCTGGAGGAGGCCGACCACCTGGCGCATGACATCGCTGTCGTGGACCACGGCCGTGTCATCGCCCAGGGCACCTCCGACGAGCTCAAGGCACGCACCGGCGGCGAGCGCGTCGAGGTCGTGGTGCACGAGCGCGAGCACATACGGAGCGCGTCCGAGGTGCTCAGCGGCTTCGGCAAGGGCGAGACCACCGTCGAGGACCACATGCGCAAGCTCACGGTCCCGGTCACCGGCGGCGCGAAGCTCCTCGCCGAGGTCATCCGCGAGCTGGACGCCCGCGGTATCGAGATCGACGACATCGGCCTGCGCCGCCCGACCCTCGACGACGTCTTCCTGTCCCTGACGGGACACGTGGCCGAGGCGAAGGACGAGGAGACCGGGAAGGAGCAGGCCGCATGAGTTCCGCTACTGACGCGCTGGTCATCGCCCGCAGGAACCTGATTCGCATGACCAGGATCCCTGAGATGATCCTGTTCGGTGTCATCCAGCCGGTGATGTTCGTGGTCCTGTTCACGTACGTCTTCGGCGGCTCGATGAGCGTCGGCGGGAGCACCGACCCGGACGTCTACACCAACTTCCTGATGGCCGGCATCTTCGCTCAGACGGTGACCTTCGCGACCGCGGGGTCGGCGGCCGGCATCGCGGACGACATGCAGAAGGGGCTCGTCGATCGCTTCCGCTCGCTGCCGATGGCCCGCGGTGCGGTGCTGACGGGCCGGACCGTCGCGGACCTCGTGCAGACGTGCATCACGCTGTTCGTCCTCGCGATCGTGGCGCTGCTGGTGGGCTGGCGTACCGGCTCGGCGGAGCCGACCAACGCGGGCCGGGTCGCGGCGGCCTTCGGCCTTCTGCTTCTCCTCGGCTACGCCTTCACCTGGATCGGGGCCCTGATCGGGCTCTCGGTCCGGACTCCGGAGGCGGCCACCTCCGGCGGGATCATCTGGCTGTTCCCGGTGACGTTCATCTCGAACGCCTTCGTCGACTCCAGCCAGATGACGCCCTGGCTCCGGCATGTGGCCGAGTGGAACCCGTTCAGCGCGACGGTGCAGGCGTGCCGTGAGCTGTTCGGCAATCCGGGGGTGGTCCAGTCCGATGCCTGGCCCATGCAGCATCCGGTCTGGGCGTCCCTGATCTGGTCCGTGGTGATCGTCGCGCTCTTCCGGACGCTGGCGGTGCGGAAGTACCGCTCGGCGGACGGCTGATCGCCCGCTGCGGTACGGCATGACGACGCCCCCGGCGTCACGCGCGGGTCGCGCGGACGCCGGGGGCGGGTCAAGGGCGTGCGGGAGTGCGGTCAGCCGCTGTAGGGCTCGGCCTTCAGGATCCGCACCGAGGCCTTCTTGCCGTTCGGCAACTCGTACTCCGCGTCCTCGCCGACCTTGTGGCCGATCACGCCGGCCCCCAGCGGCGACTGCGGGGAGTAGGTCTCGATGTCGGCGCTCGCGTACTCGCGCGAGGCGAGCAGGAAGGACAGGGTGTCGTCCTCGTCACCGTCGAAGGCGATCGTCACGACCATGCCGGGCGCGACCTCGCCCTCCGCGGAGGTCGGAGCCTCGCCGACCTGGGCGTTCTCGAGGAGCTGGGTCAGCTGGCGCACACGGAGCTCCTGCTTGCCCTGCTCCTCCTTGGCCGCGTGGTACCCGCCGTTCTCGCGCAGGTCGCCCTCCTCGCGCGCGGCCGCGATCTTGGCGGCGATCTCCGTGCGCGCAGGACCAGTAAGGTACTCAAGCTCGTCCTTGAGCTTGTTGTACGCCTCCTGGGTCAGCCAGGTGACGGACTCGCTGGTCTGGGTCACAGGTGCTCCTCGTCGGTACTGGGAATACAAAGCATCGCCCTACCCAGAAGAATGTTCCTTCACGGAAGGGCGAAACCACGAGCCTAACAATTCAATGGCTCCAGGGGGAGGACATAAGCCACCAGAATTACGTCAACGCAGGTCAGCGCCTACGCAATGTGAGGGAAACCGCTCCCGTGGACCCGTTCGGGTCAGTCGGCGTGGCACCCCAGCAGCTCGGCGGTCGTGCCCGTCGAGGTCGTACGCAGCGTGACGACCTTGTCGATCCGGGTGGCGTCCCCGTCGAACCGGAAATCCGCCCGGCCCACCTCGGCGCCGTCCTCCGCCTGCGAGCGGATCGTGCAGTAGCCGGAGGCACCGGCGTCCTTGCGGACCTCCAGATGCACCTTCACCGCGCTCCGGGTGAAGTCGTACTCGATGACCTCGGCGCTGATCTTGTTCTGGCCGACGTAGTGGTAGCCGAAGTACCCCGTCAGCACGACGAGCAGGGCCCCGAAGACGGCGCCGGCGAGCTTGAGCCTGCGGTCGGCGCGCTCGTCCGAGGAGCGCCCGTACCGGCCCTCGGGCAGTCGCGTGCTCGCCGTGGTCATGATCGTCCTCTCGGCGGGGCGGGCCGTGGAGCGGGCCCAGGAATTATTCGGCCCCCGATTCGGTCACTATAGAAGCCGCCGTATGCGCCCGTTCACACCGGGGGCGCCGACCGACGAGGATTGAGTCTTGACTGACCAGCTGCGACTGATGGCCGTGCACGCCCACCCCGACGACGAGTCGAGCAAGGGCGCGGCCACCATGGCGAAGTACGTGTCCGAGGGGGTGGACGTGCTGGTCGTGACCTGCACGGGCGGGGAGCGCGGCTCCATCCTCAATCCCAAGCTCCAGGGCGACAAGTACATCGAGGAGCACATCCACGAGGTACGCAAGAAGGAGATGGACGAGGCTCGCGAGATCCTCGGGGTGAAGCAGGAATGGCTCGGCTTCGTCGACTCCGGCCTGCCTGAGGGCGACCCGCTGCCCCCGCTGCCGGAGGGCTGCTTCGCTCTGGAGGACGTCGACAAGGCGGCCGGCGAGCTGGTGAGGAAGATCCGCGCGTTCCGTCCCCAGGTGATCACCACCTACGACGAGAACGGTGGTTACCCGCACCCCGACCACATCATGACCCACAAGATCTCGATGGTGGCCTTCGAGGGCGCCGCGGACACCGAGAAGTACCCGGAGGCCGAGTTCGGCCCGGCGTACCAGCCGCGGAAGCTCTACTACAACCAGGGCTTCAACCGCCCCCGCACCGAGGCGCTGCACCAGGCGATGCTGGACCGCGGCCTGGAGTCGCCCTACGGGGAGTGGCTCAAGCGGTGGGACGAGTTCGAGCGCACCGAGCGCACGCTGACCACGCACGTCCCGTGCGCCGACTTCTTCGAGATCCGCGACAAGGCCCTGATCGCGCACGCCACGCAGATCGACCCCGACGGCGGCTGGTTCCGGGTGCCGATGGAGCTGCAGCGGGAGGTCTGGCCGACGGAGGAGTACGAGCTGGCGAAGTCCCTCGTCGCTACCTCCCTCCCCGAGGACGACCTCTTCGCGGGCGTCCGCGACAATGCCTGACATGAGCGCAAGCGCAAGCCTGGCAATGACGCACCTCGCCACCCTCGCCAAGGAGGTCGACGAGGACAAGGTCACCCCCGGCGTCCTCGGCTTCATCGTCTTCGCGGTGATGGCCCTGGCGGTGTGGGGCCTGATGAAGTCCATGAACAAGCACATGAGCAAGGTCGCCTTCACGGAGGCCCCGGACCCGGAGGCGGACGCCCCTGCCGAGGGCTCCGCCAAGGTGAAGGACTGAGCTCACCGCGCGTGCTCGGCCAGCGACAGCAGCAGATGTGCCGACTCCGGCCGTACGTGGTCGGAGTGGGCGCCTGACCAGCCGCGTCGCCGTACGAACACGTCCGAGGCGTCCACGCTGACGAACCGGTGGTCGAGGGCGTGGCGCGGATACGACTCGGCCACGCCCAACATCCTGATAGCGGAGACCGGCGCGGGCGCGGTGCCGATGCCTGCGTGACCGACCCCCACCCGTTTCTCGGCCCGCATATGCCAGAAGCCGGTGGCGAGGTCGGCCTGCGCGTAGGTCACCACGACCGGACCGTGCAGCGGGGCATCGTCGAGAGCGGGGAACAGCGTCGCGAAGGCGTCGCGCGGCGCGGCCATCTGGAACAGCAGCATCGAGTCCGCGGTGAACGGCCGGTCCGGCGGCCGGGGCGTGCTCCACCCCAGCGTGCCCGGCCCCTCCGCGGCCCACCCCACCGCCTCGCACAGCACCCGGCAGCCGAAGGAATGCCCGACGAGGTGCAGATACTGCCCGTCGCGGTTGGCGAGCACCGCGGGCGCGGCCGGGTCCCCGCGCCGGGCGTCGAGATACCCGAGCAGCTGCCCGATGACCTGCCCCGCATGCCCCTCCGTGCTCAACGCGTGCGCACGGTCCCGCATCTTCCGGTACTCGCCCATCCCACGCCGCTTCCCCGAGGGCCAGCACAGCAGCAAAGTCCATGGCCGCCACTCGGGCAGCCCGGGGTAGCGAGAGCGCGTGTACCGCTCGGTGGTGTGCGCCAGCAGACCCTCGACCATCGCGCGGGCGTCCTCGGGTGGGGTGCGCCAACCGTGCGTGTACACGATCAGATCGGTGGCCCACTCAGGCGGGGACAGCTCCTCGGTGAAGTGGTCGAGCAGCCGGTCGGCGGGTACGGG
This sequence comes from Streptomyces sp. NPDC003635, assembly GCF_053587635.1. NCBI lineage: Bacteria > Bacillati > Actinomycetota > Actinomycetes > Kitasatosporales > Streptomycetaceae > Streptomyces > Streptomyces sp. NPDC003635. The sequence goes on from NZ_JBSFOK010000004.1 coordinate 203,186, forward strand.
CCGCAGTCCTGCGGCGGTGTGTTCCAGCAGTCGGCCATCGGGCCCGAGGCGGACTTCATGGACGTCGCTCATACGGCGGCCTCCTGGTCGGCGGCGCGATCGACGCGATCGAGGCGAGTGTCCATGCCGTGGTGCAGGGCGTAAGCGAAACCGAGGGGGTTGTGCAGGACGTCGGCGAAGTGGCGGGCGACGGCATGCGCGATACGGCCGGCCGTCTCGGTGCCGTTCAAATAGCGGGTGAGAAACTCCAGGGCGTACTCGGCCGCGAACGCCTGTGGCATCTCGATCTGCGGGCCCAGGACACCTCGCGCGCCCGCGTCGATCAGCGCGTGGCTGAGGAACTTGTGGTCACCGCCGCCCTCGGGCACTCCGGCGTGGCAGGCGTTGAGCACGACGAAGGGCTGGAACGGCGTCTCGCTGCCGAAGCGGCGCCTGCGGTCCCGTACCGTCTGGGCGTCGATGGTCGTGCTGTCGGTCAGCCGGAGGGCGAGGGCGGGGGGCTGGGAGCCGCTGGCCACGAAGTGGCCGTGGCACCAGAAGTACATCAACTGCTCGCAGAGGTCTTCCTCTTCCAATGCCGCGATCAGCTCGCGACGTGTGGTGCGCTCCACGAAGCGAGTGCCCTTGCTGAGCACGGCGGCGACCTCCGCGGCCCGGGTGCTGCCCCTGCGGTCGACGCGGGTGTCGTGGTTGAGGCTGACGGACGGCACGTCAGGGGTGTCGCGCAGTCCGACGAGCCAGGGGTAGGCGCCGCCGGTCTGCTCGATCTGGTGGCGGTGCCCGAGAAAGCGGCGGAAGAGATGGGGAAGGGCGCCAGAGGTGGGGTCGGCTGCCAGGTCGTCCGGCTCGAGGCACACCATCGGCCAGGGCACGTGCAGGTCCGAGTCGAAACGGACCCGCAGACCCTCACACAGGCCGAGGGCCTCGGTGAGATAGCCGCGGAAGCGTTCGACACGCGGGTCGGGGGAGCCGAGGAGAGTGCCGTACAGCAACTCGGTCCCGGCGAGCGTGAGTTCGCTGACGATGCCGAACACCTCCATGACCGGGCGGGAACGCAGGTCGACGAGGGAGGCGTACGGCGTCAGGGGGCGTCCGTCCTCGTCCACCGGCTGGTGATCCACGAGGTGTTCCTTCCACTGCCGGCACAACCGGGCGGCGGCCACCCGTACGTCGGCGGGGCGTACCGCGAGGTCCACCCGGTGCTCGGTGCCGTGCAGCGAGGGGACGGCGGGGCCGTACAGCCGGGCCCGGATTCGGTCCTCGCCGAGGCTGTCCAGGCATACGGTGACGTCGGGACCGCGGGTCAGCCGGTCGGGGAGGGTGGTGAAACCGCGGCTGGGGTCCTGGACGACGTGGACGTGCAGTTCGGTGGGCATGGCCGGGCTACCGTCCGCGGGGGATGACCGCGTGCGGCGCTGTGTGGCTGCCCGGCTGGTCGTTGTCGAGGATGTCGAGTTCTGTTTCCACTTGCTGCAGGACTGTCCCGGTGCGTTCGAGGGCGATGGTGAACCGGAGGCGGTGGGTTCCGGTGCGGTGGGGGGTGAAGTCGAACTCCGCGCCGTGTTGCGCGGAGGGGCGCAGGAGAGCGGAGGCCGGTTCGACGGAGGCGCGGGTGACGGGGAGGGCGGTTGCGGTGAGCCAGGGCGCGGACGCGGAGGCCCAGGGGTGTCCCGGCTCCGGTACGACGCGCAGCAGGAGGCAGGCGGTCGTGCCGGCGGTGGGGGAGTCGTCGAGGAGGGTGATGCGGACGCGGCATCCGGGGCCGTTGCGGCCGGGGAGACCGGCGTGGTCGGCGGCCGTCGAGTCGATGACGACGAGGTCGCGGGCGAGGAACGGGATGCCACGGCCGCCCAAGGGACCGCCGTCGACACAGAACCCCTCGACGTCACGCATAAGTTCGTCCCGGTCCGGCAGTCCCGGAGGCAGCAGGGCGGTCAGCGCCGCGGAGTCCGGCCGCGTCGGGGGATCGCGCCGGACGGCACGTACGGCCTCCACCCAGACCGAGCCCCGTACGTCGGACAAGGCGCGGAAGTCCGACTCCGCCAGGTGCAGCAGATACCGCGCCGTGTCCGGAGAAGGGGAGCGCGCCGCGAGCTCCAGTCCCGTCCACGCGAGACCACGGGTGCAGCCGGTCTTCAGGAACTGTTCGTAGACGAGTTCCCACTGCTTCCTGTCCTCGTCGGCGGTCATGGGCCCGAGCAACGCGAGCCGATGACGGGCCCAGGCCGAGCCGAGCATGTCCTGCCCGCTGACCAGGTGGACGTCGGCCTGGCCCAGCGTCGTGCGCGCGGCCCCCAAGGTGCCTGCCACGGCGTACTGGATCGCCAGGAACAGCTTCGTCCAGCCCGTGCCGCGCGGGTCGTCGGCCTTCGCGTGCGCCGCCAGCGTGCGGCGCGCGTCCGGGTCCGTGCTGAGGGCTCCGGGAAGCCTCATGCGCTCGGTGGCCACCCAGTTCACGCCTCGCCGGTCGCCGACCGACCGGAGCGTCTGCTCGGCCTGTGCCAGCAACCCCTCGCCCTCGGCGGCGAACCCACGCATCAGATACGTCCGGGCCAGGTGAAGCAGCGCCCATCCGTACCCGCGACGACAGTCGAACCTCCGGTGCAGTCCGACGGCGGTCCGCAGCAGCCCCTCGGCGCCGCGCGCATCGCCCTGGTCGCACAGCACGGCACCTCGGACGAGGCTGTGCCAGGCCGCGTGAATGTCGTCGGCTTCGGGTGGCCGGACCTCCAGCGCGGCCAGGGCATCGGTCAGCCGCCCCGCCTGGTACTCGACGGCGGCCCGTGCGTGGACGGCGTGGGCGCTGCCGTCACCACTGAGCAGGATCCGGGCGTGATCAGGCATGCCCATGTCGCGGGCGATCGCGGCCAGCGCCCGGGACACCCGGATATCCACCTCGCCCAACTGCCGGTAGAGCCACACCAGGCGGTGCGCGTCTCCGAGCACGGCGAGGACAGGGGCCAGCGCACCCGCAATGTGCAGTCGTTGGCGTAAGGGAGCCCGGTCGTCGGCGACGAGATCCAGGAACTCGTCGGCGTAAGAGGCGACGTCAGGCGGGCCGAACTGCCCGGCAGGCGCTACGTCGTCCCCGCCCCCTCCCTCCAGCAGATGCGCCGAGTGCTCCAGACACGCCCTGGCGTCCTCGGCCAGCTGCGACCGCACCGGCTGACCCGGACGGGCCCGGGCCCGCACCGCGTCGGCGAGCGGTGCCGACAGGACGAACTCCCCCGTCTCCTCGCTCCACCGCTGCACCAGCTGCCGCCGCAGCAGCCCGTTGACCGTTGCCGCAGCGTCGGGCGACGGGGAGAGCAGCCGCACCAGCGACTCCACCGTGCGGAGGGTGAAGGGGGCGCCGGACTCCCGCAGAGTGAGGAGTTCCAGCACGCGGTACTCGTCGAGGGAGCACCGCTCCAGGGCCAGTGCCATCAGCGCGTCCGGTCCCTCGACCTCCCTGGGGATCTCACGCAGGCCGTCCTTCACAAGCGCTCCGGCGATACGCGCAAGGCTCGGCAGGCCGCGCGACGCGGTCGTCAACTGGGCCAGCGGTTCCGCCGAATCCGTCCGGGCGACGGTCGCGGCGACCACCAACGCGTCAACGTTCTCCAGCGGCCGGACCTCGTGCAGATGGCTGCTCCTGGGCCAGCCCGACGGCTCACGTGTGGTGACGAAGACCGTAAGCCGGTGGCAGCGCCGTAACGCGGTGAGCAGCGGTCGAGTGGCCGAAGAGTGCACGTCGTCCAGGACGAGGACACGGTCGGTGGCGTACCTGGCGAACTCGTTCCACAGCTCACGGCTGAAAGCCCGGCTCCTCTTCAGGGCCGCCCGCACGATGGGAACGCGGGGTGCCCCCGACTCGGCGAGCAGGCGCAGCAGGATCCGCTCGACGTCCACCGTGTCACCAGGCGAGATCCAATGCACGGGCCGACCCAGGTCCTGGGACACCGCCGCGGCCAGCGCCGACTTCCCGACCCCCGCCGGTCCGTGCAGGACGAGCGGCTGGAGGTGCTCCGCGCCGTCGGCAAGCAGCGACCGCAGCTCGGCGATCTCCCGGTCCCGCCCGGCGAACCCGCTTGCCTCCGGCGGCCCCGTCGGCTCGCGCAGGTCACGTGCCACCCGGCCTCCCTCGCCGAACTCGGTAATGCCACCACGTTCGCAGCCACAGGGGTCCTCCGTCAGCGAATCCCGCTCATGCTCGCCCGGCCTTGACCACATCCACCCCCATGACCTCCCGAGCATGCCGGTTCGGCACCATGCCCAGGCGCCAGGCCTGCCAGCCCGCCTCCAGGTTCACGCCGCGTTCCAGCAACAGCCGGTACGCGCCCACGTACTCGTCCAGCTTCTCGTCCCGGGCCGGATGGCCCCCCCGCGACAGCTGGGTCAGTTCCTCCTGGGCCACCGCCGTGCCGACCTCGACGCCTCCCGGGGCCGCGTAGGGGAGCAGGGTGCAGCGCAGGAAGCGGGCCCAGTCCTCGCCTCGGCGGTCGCCGTAGGACGTGAACAGGCCTGCCGCCTCGTCGCACAGTGACAGTGCCTGTTGGGTGCGGGCGTTGCCCGCCTCCACCACCGCCAGTTCCAGGCAGGTCCACGCCTCGCCGTGCGCCACGCCTATGCGCTGGAAGTCGGCGCGGGCGTCCACCAGGAGCTGGCGGGCGAAGCCGGAGTTGCGCAGTGAGCCGGTCTGGGCCGCGCGCAGGTCTCTCGTCGCCCGCGCCGAGTGGTGGCGGGCGCAGGCCAGGCCGTAGACGTCCCGCATGCGGGAGAACATCGTGCGGGAGCGTTCCAGTTCGCGGACCGCCTGGTCCAGGTTGCCTGTTTCCTCCAGGGCCTGGCCCAGGTAGTAGATCGTCCAGGCCTCGCCGCGGGCGTCCTCGTTGTCGCGGTGCCTCGACGCCGCTTCGCGCAGGCCCTCCACCGCCGCCGGCGCGTCCGCCGCCACCAGGCGGGCACGGGCCAGCTGGGTCAGCGCCCACGCCTCGCCGCGCGCGTCGTGGGTACGGCCGTACAGGTCCAGGGCCGAGCGCAGCTCGCGCTCCGCTCTCGGGACGTCGCCCATGCGCAGGCCCAGCTGGCCGAGCTGGAAGTGGGCCCAGGCCTCGCCGTGCACCGACTCGCCCGCGCGGTGGAGTTCCAGGGAGCGGGTCAGGAGGTCCAGGGCCTCGGACAGGTGCGCTCTGTCCCGTTCCACCGCCGCCAGGGCGTGCATCGTCCAGGCCCGGTCCGTGGCCAGCTGGGGAGGGGTCTGGAGGTCCAGGGCCTCCCTCAGCTTCTTCGCCGCCTCCGTCAACTGGCCCTGGTGGTGCAGGGTGATGCCGAGCGAGCACAGGGCGCGGGCGGCTCCCGCGTCGTGGTGGGCCTCCAGGTAGAGGTCGACCACCGACGCCAGCGTCGTGCGCGCCTTGTCCAGCTCGCCCAGTTGCCGCGCCGCGATGCCCGTGCGCCACTGCACCGAACGCATCAGCAGACCCTGGTCCACCGCCTGGGCCAGCTCGCTGATCTCGCCCAGCCGGTACAGGTCCCCGCGCAGCAGGCAGTAGTCGCACAGCGCGCCCAGCAGCTCCAGCACCGCCGCCTGGTTCACGCCCTCCGCGTGCCGCAGCGCCGAGGTGATGAAGCTCGACTCGTCGTCCAGCCAGCGCAGGGCCTCGTCCAGGGAGGTGAAGCCGTGCGGGCTGAAACGGTCCGAGCGCGTCGACATGTTGCCGTCGACCAGGCGCAGCACCGAGTCCGCCAGATCGGCGTAGTTCACGATCAGCCGCTCCTGCGCCGAGGTGCGCTCGGCCGGCTCCTCCTCGTCCAGGAGGCGGGCGTGGGCGAAGGCGCGGACCAGGTCGTGCAGGCGGTAGCGGCTGCCGCGGACATGGTCGATCAGGCCCGCCTCGGTGAGCGCGACCAGATGACGGGTCGCCTCCGGCTCGTCCGTCGCGAGCAGGGCGGCGGCCGCCGCGGCGCCCAGCGAGGCCCGCCCGGCCAGCGCCAGCCGGCGCAGCAGCCGCCGGGCCGGCTCCGACTGGTCGGTGTAGCACAGCCACAGCACCCGCTCGACCGGTTCCACGGGACCGTACGCGGACAGGTCCGTGGCCAGCCGGCGCGGGGAGCGCGGGCCCAGCGAGGAGCCCGCGATGCGCAGGGCGAGTGGCAGGCCGCCGCACATCTGGCGGATCCGGTCGGCGGATTCGGCGTCGTACGGGCCGGAGGCGTCCTGCGCCACCGCGCTCAGCAGCTCCTCCGCGCCCGCCGCGGCCAGCGGTTCCACCGGCAGCTGGTGCACCCAGGCGGGCAGGTCGGCGGGCAGCTCCAGGGGCGAGCGGGCGGTGACCAGGAGCAGGCTGTCGGACCGCTCGGGCAGCAGGGTGCGCACCTGCTCCGGGTCGCGGGCGTCGTCGAGGACGATCGTGACCGGCAGTCCGGTCAGATGCTGGTGGTACAGCTCGCTCAGCCGCTTGACCTGGTGCTCGGGGGAGGAGCGCTCCCGGAACAGCAGCTGTTCGCGCGGCGCGCCCAGCCGGTTCAGCAGATGCAGCAGGGCGTCCCGCGTCGACAGCGGCGGCTCCTCCGTCGTGTCGCCGCGCAGGTCCACCACACAGGCGCCGCGGAACTGGTCCTTCAGGTCGTGCGCCGCCCGCACCGCCAGCGCCGTACGACCGCTGCCGGGCGCCCCGTGCAGCACGACCACCGTCGGACGGGTCTCCGTGCTCGCGCGCGCCGCCTGCACCCACTGCCGGATCCGCCCCAGCTCCTGGCGCCGGCCCGCGAACGGCTCCTCCGGCTCCGGGAGCTGACCGAAGGACTGCTCCAGCACACTGCGACCGCGGGCCGCCGCGCTCTTGTCGGTACCGCGCAGGGTCGGCTTCGGCCCCGTCGAGGCGCTCAGCACCCGCTGCTGGTCCAGGAACGGCCGGATGCCGCGTACCTCCAGCGCGGTCAGCCACTGCAGCCGCAGCTGCTCGGGACCGCCGGGCTGCCCGACCGCCCCGGCCCGGTGGTGCGCGGCCGGCAGATGCGCCCCGGCCACCTTCACCACCGTCGCCGCGGCGCCGACGACACCCACGGTCACGCCCGCGCCCAGCGCCGTCCCGGTGCCGGTGCCGAGGGCCAGGTCGGCGACCACGGCGGCGACCCCCGCCACCCCGGCCACCAGCAGCGGCGTACCGCTGCCCTCGCGCGCGTACCGCTGCCCGAAGGTGAGCCGGCCGGCCTCCGTCTCCTCGACCGCGCGGCGGTACGCCTCGTACTCCTCCGCCGCGGACGCGGCCATGGCGTCCAGCGCTCCCCGCGCCCGGGACAGCAGCACACCCCCGTCGGTGCGCCCGCCCGAGCGCCGCACCTCCTCCTCCACGGCCCGGGCCAACAGCCGCTCGGCCTCTGCCCGATGGCTGTCCCGCATGTCGTGTCCCCCTCCGGCGGCAACGGCTTTCTTGGTCAAGTGTGCTGCGGACGGGACGCCGTGGGGAGGGGGCGGCAAGATCGAGCTGCTGGGGTGTGCTGTCCTTCGCTCCCCGGGGTACTGCGGCAGGATGGACCTCATGCCGAACCGACTGGCCCATGAGACGTCTCCGTACCTGCTCCAGCACGCCGACAACCCCGTCGACTGGTGGCCCTGGTCGGACGAGGCATTCGAGCGGGCGCGCAGCACCGGCAAACCCGTGCTGCTGAGCGTCGGCTACTCCAGCTGTCACTGGTGTCATGTCATGGCGCACGAATCCTTCGAGGACCAGGACACCGCCGACTACCTCAACGAGCACTTCGTCAACATCAAGGTCGACCGTGAGGAGCGTCCCGACGTGGACGCCGTCTACATGGAGGCCGTGCAGGCGGCGACGGGACAGGGCGGCTGGCCCATGACGGTGTTCCTCACCCCCGACGCCGAGCCCTTCTACTTCGGCACCTACTTCCCGCCCGCGCCCCGGCACGGCATGCCCTCCTTCCGGCAGGTGCTGGAGGGGGTGCGGGAGGCCTGGGACGGGCGGCGGGACGAGGTCTCCGAGGTGGCCGGGAAGATCGTGCGGGACCTCGCCGGACGGGAGATCTCCTACGGCGACAGCCAGGCGCCCGGCGAGGAGGAGCTGGCGCGGGCGCTGCTCGGGCTCACCCGGGAGTACGACGCGCAGCGCGGCGGGTTCGGGGGCGCGCCCAAGTTCCCCCCGTCCATGGTCATCGAGTTCCTGCTCCGCCATCACGCGCGGACCGGGTCCGAGGGGGCGCTGCAGATGGCGTCCGACACCTGTGAGCGGATGGCCCGCGGCGGGATCTACGACCAGCTCGGCGGCGGGTTCGCGCGGTACTCCGTCGACCGTGACTGGGTCGTGCCGCACTTCGAGAAGATGCTCTACGACAACGCCCTGCTGTGCCGGGTGTACGCCCACCTGTGGCGGTCCACCGGTTCCGAGCTGGCCCGGCGGGTGGCGCTGGAGACCGCCGACTTCATGGTGCGGGAACTGCGCACCGCCGAGGGCGGGTTCGCCTCCGCGCTCGACGCCGACAGCGACGACGGCAGCGGCAAGCACGTCGAGGGCGCCTACTACGTCTGGACTCCCCAGCAGCTCCGGGACGTCCTCGGGGACGACGCCGACCTCGCCGCCCAGTACTTCGGCGTGACCGAGGAGGGGACCTTCGAGGAGGGCGCCTCCGTCCTTCAACTCCCGCAGCAGGAAGGCGTCTTCGACGCCGAGAAGGTCGCCCGCGTCCGCGAGCGGCTGCTCTCCGCCCGTGCCGAGCGGCCCGCGCCCGGCCGGGACGACAAGGTCGTCGCCGCCTGGAACGGGCTCGCCATCGCCGCGCTGGCCGAGACCGGCGCCTACTTCGACCGCCCCGACCTCGTCGAGGCCGCGGTGTGCGCCGCCGATCTCCTCGTACGACTGCACCTGGACGAGCAGGTGCGGATCGCCCGTACCAGCAAGGACGGGCAGGTCGGGGCGAACGCCGGGGTGCTGGAGGACTACGCCGACGTCGCCGAGGGGTTCCTCGCGCTCGCGTCCGTCACCGGTGAGGGGGTCTGGCTCGAGTTCGCCGGGTTCCTGCTCGACCATGTGCTCACCCGGTTCGTCGACGAGGAGTCGGGGGCCCTGTTCGACACCGCCGCCGACGCCGAGCGGCTCATCCGGCGGCCGCAGGACCCGACCGACAACGCGGCGCCCTCCGGCTGGACCGCCGCCGCGTCGGCCCTGCTGAGCTATGCCGCGCAGACCGGCGCCGAACCGCATCGCACCGCCGCCGAGCGGGCGCTCGGGGTGGTGAAGGCGCTCGGGCCGCGCGTACCCCGGTTCATCGGCTGGGGGCTCGCCGCCGCCGAGGCACGGCTCGACGGGCCCCGGGAGGTCGCGGTCGTCGGTCCCGCGCTGGACGACCCGGCCACCCGGACCCTGCATCGGACGGCTCTGCTCGGCACCGCGCCCGGTGCCGTCGTCGCCGTGGGGACCACGGACAGTGACGAGTTGCCGCTGCTCGCGGGGCGGCCGTTGGTCGGCGGTGAACCGGCGGCGTACGTCTGCCGTAACTTCACCTGTGACGCCCCGACGACCGACCCGGAGCGACTGCGCGAGGCGCTGAGCGGCTGAAAGGCCGACCGGGAGGGTCCTGTCGGCCTGCCCAAATTGGGCCACTGTTCGGATAACTCCCGCTAGGCGCCGCACCGTTCCGAAACAAGCTATTTATCGGAACACCTCTCGCGCTTCACAGTTCCCCCCTAATCTCTGCACAGTGGCGCGACGGTTGTGACTTCCCGTCGCGACAGGGGGTTTTGGGATCTGGGGGGATCTTTGCTCACTTCTGTCTTCATCGCTGTCGTCTCACTGGCCCTGTTCTGGATGGCGGCGTTCACCCTGTGGTGGCAGATGCACGCGTGGCGTACGCCCGAGGTGCTCGCCTCCACCCGGTTCAGCAGACCGGACGGCGGTGAGCACCTGTCGTTCTCGCTGCTGCTTCCTGCCCGGCACGAACAGGCCGTGCTCGACCACACCATCCAGCGGCTGCTGGAGTCGAGCCACACCGACTTCGAGATCATCGTGATCGTCGGGCACGACGATCCGGAGACCACGGCCGTCGCCGAGCGGGCGGCCGCGCGGGACCCGCGGGTCCGGGTCGTCGTGGACACCCACGAGAAGAAGAACAAGCCGAAGGCCATGAACACGGCGCTGCCGCACTGCCGCGGCGACGTCGTCGGGGTCTTCGACGCCGAGGACCAGGTCCACCCGGAGCTCCTCGCCCACGTCGACCACGCGTTCCGCACCACCCGGGCGGACGTGGTGCAGGGCGGCGTCCAGCTCATCAACTTCCACTCCAGCTGGTACAGCCTGCGCAACTGCCTGGAGTACTTCTTCTGGTTCCGCTCCCGGCTCCACCTGCACGCGCAGAAGGGGTTCATCCCGCTCGGCGGCAACACCGTCTTCGTCCGCACGGACGTGCTGCGGGAGGCCGACGGCTGGGACCCCAACTGCCTTGCGGAGGACTGCGATCTGGGCGTCCGCCTGTCCAGCGTCGGCAAGAAGGTCGTCGTCGCCTACGACTCCGACATGGTGACCAAGGAGGAGACGCCCGGCAGCCTGATGTCGCTGCTCAAGCAGCGCACCCGCTGGAACCAGGGCTTCCTTCAGGTCTACCGGAAGAAGGACTGGAAGCAACTGCCCACCTTCGGGCAGCGGTTGCTCGCCCGCTACACCCTCACCACGCCGTTCCTCCAGGCCTTCACCGGTCTGATCATCCCGCTCAACGTGGCGATCGCCCTCTTCCTCGACGTACCGGTGTCGATCGCGTTCATCACCTTCCTGCCGGCCGTCACCGCCTTCGTCACCTTCGTCTTCGAGGTCGTCGGACTGCACGACTTCGGCAAGCAGTACGGACTCCGCGTCCGTTTCGTGCACTACCTGAAGCTCATCGTCGGCGGCCCCTTCTACCAGGTGCTGCTCGCCGGAGCCGCGATCCGTGCCGTCTGGCGTGAGCAACGCGGCCGTAACGACTGGGAGTTGACGACCCACGTCGGCGCACACCTCAACCAGGCCGAAGTGATCCGAGAGGACGTCTCCGCGTGACCTCCACCCTCCCCGCGGTGACCGCCGAGGTCCCCGCGCAGCGGCAGCCTGCGCCGGAAACCGGTTCGACCGGTCGGACGACCCCGCCGAAGAGGCTGCGCAGCTCCCGCCCCGACCTCCTGCTGTGCGGTCTCCTCCTCGTGGCGATCCTCGTCGTCCAGGGCTGGAACATCGCCGCCTACCCGACGCTCAGCGACGACGAGGGCACCTACCTCGCCCAGGCCTGGGCCGTCCAGGAGGGCAGAGGGCTCGCCCACTACACGTACTGGTACGACCACCCGCCCTTCGGCTGGATCCAGATAGCCCTGCTCACCTGGATACCGTCACTGATCAGCCCCGAGTCGATGACCGTCGGCTCGATGCGGGCCGCGATGCTGGTGGTCAGCGGGATCAGCGCGGTCCTGGTGTACGTGCTCGGGCGGCGCCTGTCGCTGCCGCGCTGGGCCGCCGGGCTCGGCATGGTCCTGTTCGGGCTCTCCCCGCTCTCCGTGATCCTGCAGCGCGAGATCTTCCTGGACAACCTCGCGGTGATGTGGACGCTGCTCGCGTTCACCCTCGCCGCCTCCCCGAGCCGCCACCTCTGGCACCACTTCGGCGCCGGCATCGCCGCCGCGACGGCGGTGCTGACCAAGGAGACGATGCTGTTCGTCCTCCCGGCGATCCTCGTCACCATGTGGCGGCACAGCCACCGCGACACCCGCAAGTTCGCGGTGACGGGCGCGATCACCGCCTGCGCCCTGATCGGTCTGTCGTACCCCCTCTTCGCCCTGCTGAAGGGCGAGTTGTTCCCCGGCGCCGGGCACGTCTCGCTGTGGGACGGCATCAAGTACCAGATGACCAGGCCGGGTTCGGGCTTCATCCTCGACCAGGGATCCGGTTCGTACGGCGTCCTGCAGTCGTGGCTCTACTACGACCGTGTCCTGCCCCTGGGCGGGCTCGCGGGCGCGCTGCTGCTGCTGGCCACCTGGCGCTGGTCGGTCACGGCCCGCGCGCTCGCCGGGCCCTGCGCGGCGGTGGCGATCCTCGCCCTGGTCGCGATGCGCCCGAGCGGCTATCTGCCCGCGATGTACATCATCCAGGCGCTGCCGTTCCTCGCTCTCGTCCTCGCCGGGGGCACCGCCTCGGTCGCGCACGCGGTACTGCGCAAGGGCCGGCTGCCCCGGGCGGGCCGGTACACCCTCGCCGCCGTCCTCGCGATCGGCGCCGGCGCCTATGTCGTACCGCGCTGGTACGACGGTGACCGCACCGCCGTCACGGCCGACGCCAACGCCCCCTATCGGGCGGCCTCGAAGTGGCTCAGCACCGAGGTGGAAGAGCCCGAGAAGACCCGTGTCCTGGTCGATGACGCGCTCTGGCTGGACCTGGTGCACGCCGGGTACCGGCCCGGCAACGGCGTCATCTGGTTCTACAAGGCCGACCTCGACCCCGCGGTGACCAAGACGATGCCCCGCGGCTGGCGGGACATCGACTACGTGGTCGCCTCCCCGACCGTACGGCGCGACGCGGCCGACCTGCCGAACGTGAAGGCGGCCATGGAGCACTCGACCCCTGTCGCCGTCTTCGGCAAGGGCGAGGACCGCATCGAGATCCGGCAGATCCAGACCGCGGGAGGCGGCGTCCGATGAGCCAGGAGTACACCACCCCGATTCCGGACCTGGAGGCCGCCGAGGTCCCCGAACCCGGCGCCGTCACCATCGTCGTGCCGACCTTCAACGAGTCCGCGAACATCCGTGAACTGCTGCACCAGATCACCGAGTCGGTGCCGGCCCGGCTGCCCTGCGAGGTCGTCTTCGTGGACGACTCCACCGACGACACCCCCGAGGTGATCAAGGCGGCGGCGCAGGACTGTCCTTTCCCGGTGGCCGTGATCCACCGGGACGATCCGGTGGGCGGGCTCGGCGGGGCCGTCGTGGAGGGACTGAAGGCGGCCACCTCGGACTGGATCGTCGTGATGGACGGCGACTGCCAGCATCCGCCGTCCCTGGTACCGGACCTGGTCGCCACCGGGGAGCGGGCGGGCGCCGAACTCGTCGTCGCCTCCCGGTACATCAAGGGCGGCAGCCGGGCCGGGCTCGCCGGAAGCTACCGGGTCGCCGTCTCCCGCGGTGCCACCTGGCTGACCAAGTCGCTCTTCCCGCGCCGGCTGCACGGCATCAGCGACCCGATGAGCGGCTTCTTCGCGATCCGCCGCCAGGCCGTCACCGCCGACGTCCTGAAGCCGCTGGGCTACAAGATCCTTCTGGAACTCGCCGTCCGCAGCCGCCCCCGCCGGGTCGCCGAGGTGCCCTTCGTCTTCCAGGACCGGTTCGCGGGCGAGTCCAAGTCCACCGCCCAGGAGGGCCTGCGCTTCCTGCGCCATCTGGCCGGACTGCGCACCGCCACCCCGGCCGCCCGGATGATCGGATTCGGGCTGATCGGCGCCTCCGGGTTCCTGCCGAACCTGCTCGCCCTGTGGATCCTCACCGGCCTCGGCATGCACTACCTGCCCGCCGAGATCGTCGCCAACCAGTTCGGCGTCGCCTGGAACTTCCTGCTCATCGAGCACCTGCTGTTCCGCGACCGGCGGCAGCACCGCCGCTGGTGGGACCGGGCGGGCCGGTTCGCGCTGCTGGCCAACGCCGATCTGGTGCTGCGGATACCGCTGATCGCGCTGTTCGTCAGCGAGTTCGGCATGGACGCCCTGACCGCCACCGCCGTCGCCCTGGTCACCACCTTCGTCCTGCGCTTCGCCGCGACCGAGGCGCTGGTCTACCTGCCCCGCAACCGCAAGAACACCGGCGGGGAGCAGCACAGGAGCCGCACAGCAAGGAGCACCGCATGAGACACCGACGGAGAACGGCCCTGTTCGCGGTGGGCACGCTCACCGCAGGCCTCCTCCTGACCACACCTCAGTCCGCCTCCGCCGCCAACCTGATCAAGAACCCGGGCTTCGAGACAGCCGGCACCGGTGACATGCCCTACTGCTGGTCCAAGTCCGGTTGGGGCGACAACGACTTCACCTTCCAGACCGTCGCCGACGCCCACTCCGGCTCCAAGGCCATGAAGGTCGAGCTGACCCGGCGCACCGAGGGCGACCGCAAGGCGCTGATCACCGAGTCCACCGACTGCGCGCCGGTGGTGACGCCGGGCAAGCAGTACGACCTCGGCCTCTGGTACAAGACGACCACCCCGGACGCCAACGTCACCCTGTTCCGGCACGACACCACGGCCGGCTGGCAGTACTGGACCGACCTCAAGACGCTGGAGTTGGCCGGAAGCTGGACCGAGGCCACCGTCCGCACCCCCGAGGTCCCGGCCGGCACCGACCGGATCAGCTGGGGTGTCTCGGTGTACGGCACCGGATCGGCGACCACCGACGACTACACGATGGAACAGGTCCCCGACGTCACGCCGCCGCCGGAGTGCACGGGCACCGCCGAGGAGTGCGCGAACGGCCGCTGGGACGTGCTGCCGGTCCAGAACCCGGTCCGCTCCATGCACTCCGTCGTGCTGCACAACGGCAAGGTGCTGCTGATCGCGGGCTCCGGCAACAGCGAGGAGATGTTCGAGGCGGGCACGTTCACCTCCGCGGTGTACGACCCGGCCAACGGCACCTACAAGGTCATCCCCACCCCGAAGGACATGTTCTGCGCCGGCCATGTCCAGCTGCAGGACGGCCGGGTGCTGGTGATGAGCGGCAACAAGGGCTACCCGTCGGCGGACGGCACCATCGGCTACCAGGGGTACAAGGACTCGTACATCTTCGACCCCGAGACCGAGACGTACACCAAGACCAACAACATGAACGACGGCCACTGGTACCCGTCGGCGACGATCCTCGGCAACGGTGACGTGATCTCCTTCGGCGGACTGAAGGAGGACTCCACCGGTTCGGTGACGGCGGAGGTCTTCTCGCAGGCCGAGCAGAAGTGGCTCGAACTGTGGAAGGTCAACCAGACCTGGTCGTACTGGGGTCTCTACCCGTCGATGATCCTCATGCAGGACGGCCGTCTCTTCTACTCGGGCAGCCATGTCTTCGGCAACAACATCCCGGGCACCGGTTCGGCGATCTACGACTACGGCGCCAACACCGTCACGCAGGTTCCGGGGCTGCAGAAGAAGGACGAGCGGGACCAGTCGGCGAGCGTGCTGCTGCCTCCCGCCCAGGACCAGAAGGTGCTGACCCTCGGCGGCGGCAACATCGAATCCAACCCGGACGGCAACCGGCTGACCGACATCATCGACCTGAAGCAGCCCAACCCCTCCTACGTGGCCGGGCCGCAGATCCCACAGGGCAAGGTCGACCTCGGCAACGGTCCGGTGGCGCAGACCGGCGCCCAGGGCAAGATGTACGTCTCCGCCGTACTGCTGCCGGACGGCAAGGTGCTGGAGACGGGCGGCGCGCTGCACAACCGGGCGAACCCCGTCTACGAGACGTCGATCTTCGACCCGGCGACGGAGACCTTCGACCAGGTCGCCGCCGACCCGGAGGCCCGCGGCTACCACTCCTCGGCGTTCCTGCTCCCGGACGGCCGGGTGATGACGACCGGTGACAACCCGGGCAACGGCTCCTGGAACCACAACGTGTCGATCTACACCCCGCCCTATCTGCTCAAGGGCGAGCGTCCGGCGATCACTTCGGTGATCGACACCGAGTGGAACTACGGCGACACGCAGCGGATCACGGTGGACCGGCCGATCGCCAAGGCGGAGCTGATCCGCCCCGCGGCGGTGACGCACTCCTCCGACCCGAACCAGCGCTTCGTCGACCTGCCGCTGTCGGTGGACGGCAACAACATCGACCTCAATGTGACGAGCAACCCCAACGTGGCCCCGCCCGGCTGGTACATGCTCTTCGCGGTCGACGCCAACGGCGTCCCGTCGGTCGCCAAGTGGGTCCATCTGCAAGGTCCTACGGCGCTGAAGGCGACGGACGCCTCGGCACACGTCCACTCCTTCGCCGACGACCTGTCCGGCAAGGTCACGGGCCCGGGCAAGAAGCGCAAGGCCCAGCCGGTCAGCCCGACGATCTCCGGCTGCGACCGCCACTACGGATCCGCCAACGTCTGCGTCCCCACGGCCTTCCCGAAGGAGGTCAAGAAGACCACGGCCGCCCGCTGCGGCTGGCTCAAGGCGAACGACTACGGCCGCCTGAAGCTCAACGGCAAGGACGACCCGCTGAGGCTGGACCCGAGCCGGGACGGCCTCGCCTGCGGGAAGCGTGACCTGAAGCTCCGTTAGGCGAACTCGGTGAGGACGCGTTCCACGATCGCCACCAGCTGATCGTGGTGCGCGCCCTTCCAGTACGCCCGGCCGCAGTCCTGGCACTGGGCGAACACGTCGTACGACCGCTGCGTGCCGCCGTGGAGCTGGTCGGCGACCTCCTCCTTGGTGGCCTCCCGCAGCAGGCCGTTGCAGGCGCTGCAGCGGGTCCAGGGGCGCAGTTCGGGGCGGAACCGCTCCAGGACGTCCCGGAGCTGGTCCTCGGGGCGGGTGCTGTACACGTACGCCCCCGCCCACAGTTCGCGCCGCCGCAGCAGGCCCCGGTCCCGGCTCAGCATGACCCGCTTCTCGGCCGCCGAACGCGCCGCGAGGGCCGGATCGCCGATGTCCGTCGACTCGTACGCGGTGTCCACGCCGAGGAGGCGCAGGCGCCGGGCGAGGGTGCCGAGATGGACGTCGAGCAGGAAGCGCAGGGGAGCGCCCGGCACCCGCTGGGGACGTGCCACCGGGCGGACCGCCACCCTGTCGCCCGCCTGGGCGACGTAGGAGAACGGCACCCCGCTGCCGTCCACCTCCAGCGACCCGACCTCGGTGAGCGGGACGCCGAGGGACTCCACGACATGGCCGAGGGAGGAGACTCCGTCGGTGACGAGCGCGGTCGCGCCCGTCCGGCGGCCGTGCGGAACGAACAGGGCCAGCTCGGGGGCGACTTCGAGGTGGATCTCCGGTGCGGTCACCCGGTCAGGATGTCATGGGGGAGGGGCGTCGGCTCAGGCCTTTTCCGGGGGCAGTCCGTTCGCGAGGACGTCCAGCGCGCGGTCCAGGAGATCGGGGAGGTCGTCGCTGAAGTCGTGCTCGGCCCAGTACAGGGTGATCTCCGCGAGGCCGCCGATGAGGGACATCGTGTAGACCCTGACCTCCAGGCTCTCCGGGTCCCGGCCGGTGCGCTCGGCGACGGCCTGGGTGAGCATCTTCCCGGTGACCGACATGCTCTCCAGCATCCGGGAGCGCACCGCGGGCACCTGGACCATCAGCCGCGACCGCAGCCGCAGGACGTCCGCGTCCCCCTCGATCCCGGCACCCACGGCCTTGCGCATCACGTACCGCAGGGTGTCGATCCACGGCTCGTCGGCCGGCCGCGCGCGGATCTCCTCCAGCAGCAGCGGGTCGTACTCGTCGGTGAGGACGATGTCCTCCTTGGTCGGGAAGTACCGGAAGACCGTCGACGGCGACACCTCGGCGCGCTCGGCGATCTGCTCGACCGTCGTGGCGTCGTAGCCCTGTTCCCGGATCAGGGCGTACGTCGCGTCACGGATCGCCGTCCGGGTCTTGATCTTCTTCCGCTCCCGCAGTCCCAGGTGGGAGAGGTCGGCGGAGGTGGTGCGTGCGGCCGTCATGCGGGTCATTGTCCGGCATCGGCCGAGGCCGGGACCAACTCCGCCCTGTCCTTGCCGTCGGTCAGGAACACCGCCGCCGGCAGCGCGGCGACGAGCGAGGCGACCGCGCACACCAGCAGGACGACACCCATGCCGTGCACGTAGGCGCTGTTCGCGGAGGCCACCAGGTCGGGGGCGCCGGTGCGTTCGGCCACGAGATGGGCGGCGACCACGGACTCCCCGGCGGTCTCGGCGGCCCCCTCCGGCAGTCCGCTCACGTCCAGGCGGTCGCGGAAGATCCCGGCGAGCAGGCTGCCGAGCAGCGCGATGCCGATCGCGCCGCCGACCTGGCGCAGTGTCATCAGCAGCCCGGAGCCGCTGCCGGCCCGGTCGGCGGGCAGGGCGCCGAGCGCGCCGTCCATCGCGGGCACGACCGAGAAGCCGAATCCGAGGCCGACGACCGAGAGCCACAGCGCGGTGAAGCCGTAGCCGGAGTCCACGGTCGTACGGCTGCCCAGCAGGGCGGCGAAGGCCAGCGCCACGAGGCCCGCGCTGACCACGGCACGGGCGCCGAAGCGGGCGACGACGGGCTGCGCCGCCCGTGCGGCGACCAGCAGCCCGCCCATCATCGGCAGCAGCCGGACCCCGGTGCCGAGCGCGTCGTTGCCGAGGACGGCCTGGAGGTAGGGGGGCAGCACGAACAGCAGGCCGGAGAGGACGAACATCACCAGGGTCGCGGCGAGGGTGTTGAAGAGGAAGCCGCGGTGGGCGAGCAGCGTCATGTCGAGCATGGGGCGTGTCATGCGCCGCTCGCGCACCACGAGACCGGCGATCAGTACCGCTGAGCCCGCGAACAGGGCGAGGGTGAGCGGGTCGCCCCAGCCGTGCCCGGGCGCCTCGATGATCGCGTAGACGAGAAGGGCGAGCCCCGCCGCGGTGAGCGCGGTGGAGACGGTGTCGACCTTGGGGGACGCGGGATCCCGGGTCTCCGGCAGCAGGAACACGCAGGCGGCGATGCCGAGCGCGGCCATCGGCACGTTGACCAGGAACACCGAGCCCCACCAGAAGTGGTCCAGCAGCCAGCCGCCGATGATCGGGCCGAGCGGCAGGCCGAGGGCGGAGGCGGCGGAGATCACGCCGACCGCCTTGGTGCGCTC
This sequence comes from Streptomyces sp. NPDC003635, assembly GCF_053587635.1. Classification (NCBI taxonomy): domain Bacteria; kingdom Bacillati; phylum Actinomycetota; class Actinomycetes; order Kitasatosporales; family Streptomycetaceae; genus Streptomyces; species Streptomyces sp. NPDC003635. The sequence continues at coordinate 221,945 of NZ_JBSFOK010000004.1, forward strand.
GTCGGGGCCGAAGAGCGAGGGCACCACGGACAGCGCGAGCGGGGTGACCAGCGCGGCGCCCACGCCCATCACCGCGCGGGCGGCGACGACGGTGGTCACGTCCCCGGCGAGGGCGCCGACGACGGATCCGGCCAGGAAGATCCCGAGGCCGGTGATCAGCATCGAGCGGCGCCCGAACCGGTCGCCGAGCAGTCCGGCGGGAAGCATGAGCGCGGCGAACACGACGATGTACGCGTCCGCCATCCACTGCTGTTCACCGGTGGTGGCGCCCAGGTCGGCGGCCATGGTCGGCAGCGCGACGTTGAGGATCGTCATGTCGAAGCCGAGGGTCAACATGCTCGCGACGAGGGCGGCGAGGGCCCACCAGCGGCGGGGGTCGGAAGCCTGAGTGACAGTAACCATGAATTGAGAGTAGCTCTCAAAAGAGGTTTACTGTCAATAAAATCGAGGCATGAAAAAGGGCCACGGGGGTGCCGTGGCCCTGTTCGGGTCGACTCAGGCGTGCTGGTACGCCACCAGGGAGATGCCGACGTAGTGCACGACGAAGGCCGCCAGGGTGAAGGAGTGGAACACCTCGTGGAAGCCGAACCAGCGCGGTGAGGGGTTCGGGCGCTTGATGCCGTAGACCACGCCGCCCGCGCTGTAGAGCACGCCTCCGACGATCACCAGGACCAGGACCGCGATCCCGCCGGTGCGCATGAAGTCGGGCAGGTAGAACACGGCCGCCCAGCCCATCGCGATGTAGCAGGGGGTGTAGAGCCAGCGCGGGGCGCCGACCCAGAAGACCCGGAAGGCGATGCCGGCCAGCGCCGCCGCCCAGATCCCCCACAACAGCCACTGCCCCTTGGTGCCCGGCAGGAGCAGCAGGGTCAGCGGGGTGTAGGTGCCGGCGATGATCAGGAAGATGTTGGAGTGGTCGAGCCGGCGCAGGACGCCGTCCATGCGCGGGCTCCAGTCGCCCCGGTGGTACAGGGCGCTCACGCCGAACAGCAGGCAGGCGGTGAGGGCGTAGATCCCGCAGGCCAGCCGGCCTCTGGGGGAATCCGCGAGCGCGGTGAGCACCAGGCCCGCGACGAGTACGGCCGGGAACATGCCGAGATGCAGCCAGCCCCGGAGCTTGGGCTTGATCGGATGCGGCAGGGAGAGCGCGACGGGGCCGCGGCCGGCGGCCGGTGTGTCCGTGCGCGCGTCGGGGACGGACGCAGTCATGGGCGAATCGTACCTACGGAACCGTAAGTTACGGATCAGTCCGGCGCGCAAGAGTGGCCATCGTCTCACGGGAGTTGACGTCCGTGCGGCCTGCCCCCGAAGAGGACGTGGCCAGCCTCACGCTCGCTCACCTGTGACGCCCTCTGGACATATGGGCACGGTCGTCGGATGATCAAATGAGTGCGGTCGGCACCGGATGAGCGGCAGCAGTGCCGTAGTGCAGCATCCGGGTCGCAGCCCCCACGGGGCCTCCAACAAAAAATCCCTCATTTAGGAGCAATCGTGGCGCACCCGGAACTGATCTCGTGGGTGAACGAGATCGCCGAACTGACGCAACCGGACAACGTCGTCTGGTGCGACGGATCAGAGGCCGAGTACGAGCGACTGTGCGAGGAGCTCGTCGCGAAGGGCACCTTCCGGAAACTCGACCCGATCAAGCGCCCCAACTCCTACTACGCGGCATCCGACCCGACCGACGTCGCCCGGGTCGAGGACCGGACCTTCATCTGCTCCGAGAAGGAGGAGGACGCCGGTCCGACCAACCACTGGAAGGACCCCGCCGAGATGCGGGAGATCTTCCAGGGGGAGAAGGGACTGTTCCGCGGATCCATGCGCGGCCGGACGATGTACGTCGTCCCGTTCTGCATGGGGCCGCTCGGTTCCCCGCTCTCGGCGATCGGCGTGGAGATCACCGACTCCGCCTATGTCGCCGTCTCCATGCGCACGATGACGCGCATGGGCAGCGCCGTGCTCGAGGAGCTCGGCGAGGACGGACACTTCGTGAAGGCCGTCCACAGCCTCGGCGCGCCGCTGGAGGCGGGCCAGGAGGACGTCTCCTGGCCGTGCAACCAGACCAAGTTCATCTCGCACTTCCCGGAGTCCCGCGAGATCTGGTCCTACGGCTCCGGCTACGGCGGCAACGCGCTCCTCGGCAAGAAGTGCTACGCCCTGCGCATCGCCTCCGTCATGGCCCGCGACGAGGGCTGGCTGGCCGAGCACATGCTGATCCTGAAGCTGACCCCGCCGCAGGGTGAGTCGAAGTACGTCGCCGCCGCCTTCCCGAGCGCCTGCGGCAAGACCAACCTCGCCATGCTGGAGCCCACCGTCTCCGGCTGGACGGTCGAGACGATCGGCGACGACATCGCCTGGATGCGCTTCGGCGAGGACGGCCGCCTGTACGCCATCAACCCCGAGGCCGGCTTCTTCGGCGTCGCGCCCGGCACCGGTGAGCACACCAACGCCAACGCGATGAAGACGCTGTGGGGCAACTCCGTCTTCACCAACGTCGCCCTCACCGACGACAACGACATCTGGTGGGAGGGCATGACGGAGGAGACTCCGGCCCACCTCACGGACTGGAAGGGCAACGACTGGACTCCGGACTCGGAGACCCCGGCCGCGCACCCCAACGCCCGCTTCACCGTCCCCGCCTCGCAGTGCCCGATCATCGCGCCCGAGTGGGAGGACCCCAAGGGCGTGCCGATCTCCGCGATCCTCTTCGGCGGCCGGCGCGCCACCGCCGTGCCGCTGGTGACGGAGTCCTTCGACTGGAACCACGGTGTCTTCCTCGGCGCCAACGTCGCCTCCGAGAAGACCGCCGCCGCCGAGGGCAAGGTCGGCGAGCTGCGCCGCGACCCGTTCGCCATGCTGCCGTTCTGCGGCTACAACATGGGCGACTACATGGGTCACTGGGTCGAGGTCGCCAAGGACAAGGACGCCGCGAAGCTCCCGAAGATCTACTACGTCAACTGGTTCCGCAAGAACGACGAGGGCAAGTTCGTCTGGCCCGGCTTCGGCGAGAACTCCCGCGTCCTGAAGTGGATCGTGGAGCGTCTGGACGGCAAGGCCGAGGGCGTCGAGACCCCCATCGGCATCCTGCCGACGAAGGACGCGCTCGACACCAAGGGCCTGGAACTGTCCGACTCCGACCTGGAGTTCCTGCTCACGGTCGACAAGGAGGTCTGGCGCGAGGAAGCCGCGCTGGTCCCCGAGCACCTCAACACCTTCGGCGAGCACACCCCGAAGGAGCTGTGGGACGAGTACCGGGCGCTGGTGCGGCGCCTGGGCTGAACCCCCGTAGGACCCCGCGGCCGGTCAGAACCGACTGTGCCCTGACCAGCTACATCGTCACGGCCGGCCGCGGTGCGCACCCGCCGGAGCCCCGCACAACGGCGTGCGGGGCTCCGGCGTTTCGCCTTGCGGGTCCGATCTTCACAGATGTTTCATGCTCTTTACAGGTGTCTCACTCGCCTCGTGAGACCCTCAACACAGCCTGTGGGGGGCACAGTTGAATACAGCACACCGTTCCGGACGTCTCGCGGCCACCGTCCTCGCCGCCGCACTCGCCGGGACCGGACTGACCGTGGCCGTCGCGCCGACGGCGCACGCGGCGGCGTCCGACGCCGTGGTCAAGCTGCCGATCTCCTCGTTCTCGGCGCTGGCCGTGGACAACGTCCACCAGAAGGTCTTCGTCGCCGACAGCGCCACGAGCTACTACGCCAACTCCGGCACCATCGCCGTCTACAACTTCGAGGGCGAGCGGCTGACGACGATCACCACCAACCAGAAGCACGTCTCCGGACTCGCGCTCAACGACGACAGCAGCAAGCTGTACATCGGACTGCGCGACCGCATCGACGCCGTGGACACCACCACCTACGCCACGACGGTCGTCGCGGGCACGTACACCGACACCTGCGGCCGCGATCTCGCCCACTCGGGCGGCCAGTTGTACTTCACCACGCCGTACTCGCAGTACATCGGGGAATGCTCCACCTCCGGGACCTACGTGGACGCCCTCGTCAACGGCCTGCATCAGCGGACCAACTGGAACGACTCCGGCGACCTCCAGCTGGAGTCCGGTCCCGGCGACCGGATGCTCATGGGCCAGCCGCGCAACGCGAGCGCCCCCAACCCCTTCATCTCGGTGTTCGACACCAGCGGCGACAGCCTCGTACGCAGCGCCGCGCGCCGCTTCGCCGACAGCGAGGGCAAGGGCGCCATGGACTTCAAGGACATGGCGTTCTCCCCGGACGGCGGCAAGGTCGCCGTGGCCGACGCCGCCTTCGGCACCCGGCTGCTGAACACCACCGACCTGTCCGACGCGCCGACCGGCTACCGGGCGCTTCCCCCCGGCGCCGCCGCCAGCTCGGTCGCCTTCAGCGGCGACGGCAAGTACATCGCGCGCGGCGCCTCGGCCACCGGCGCGACCCCGGACCTGCTCGTGCAGCCCGCCGACCCGGCCGACCCCACGGCCCCGCTGGAGTTCGTCTTCGAGGGCAGCCTCGACGGCGACCGGGTCGTGCCGCGCGGCACGGAGTGGTCGGCGGACGGCTCCCGGCTGTTCACGGTCACCACCAACACCGCGGGCAGTCAGTACTGGCTGCACATCATCCAGCCCCCGGCCGTCCAGTACGACGTCCGGCTCGGCGAAACGTTCACGCACAGCCCCGCCCAGGCCGTCGCCGGCGAGCCGCTGTCGGTGCGCGGGCGACTGGAGTTCGACGGCCCCGCGCCCGCCGAACCGCTGAAGGTCAAGGCGACCCGCACGGACGCGAACGGCACCCATGAGCTGGGCAGCTTCACGGTGAAGGCGGACGGCTCCTACACCGTCCTCGACGAGCCCGACCTGGTCGGGGACGCCACCTACACCGTCTCCTACCTCGGCGACCTCACCCACCGCCCGGCGACCGACGTCACCCACACCGTGTCCGTCGGCAAGGCGCCCACCTCGATCGCGCTCACCGCCCCGGCGCAGGCCTCCATGAGCACGGGCGTCGAGATCACCGGCACCTTCACCGCCCAGGGCAAGGCGCTGCCGGAGCGGGCGGTGCTGAAGGTGGTGCGCACCGACCGGCTCGGCACGGGCATCCTGTCGTCGGTGACGGTCGCCGCGGACGGCACGTTCACCATCAACGACCTCCCGCGCACCCGCCGCGCCACCACCTACACGGTGAGCTGGCCGGGCGACGACCTGCACCAGGCGTCCACCGCCTCGGCCACGGTCGACGTCACGCGCTGATCTCGCCCCCGCCCCGGCCCTCCAGGTACCGGGTGTGGGTCTCCTGGCGGCGGGACTCCGTGTCGCGGAGGGCCGCCGCCAGGACTTCCGCCTCCTGACGCAGCAGACCCAGCTGGTGTTCCAGGTGCCGTTCCGGTGGTTCCTGGCCGGGGGTGAGACGGGTCCACCACCGTGCCCGTACGAAGCTGTCGACGGCCTCGGGAAGGTCCTGCCGTACGGCCCGGGAGAGGGTGTGCAGGCCCTCCGGGTCCTGGCCGAGCAACTGGGTGGCCCAGCCCGGGGCCAGCAGGGCGGACAGCAGGTTCGTCAGCTCGGTGAGCCGGCCACCGGCGCCGGGCGGCAGTTCCACCTCCGCGAGGTACCCGCACAGCTTCTCGAAGTCACCACGCAGCTCCTCCAGTTGGGCCGAGGGGTCCGGGAAGTCCGGCAGCGGGGGCCGCTCCGGCGGGGCGATCAGCGCGCCCGCGCCGTACAGCCCCGCCACCACGACCGGCCAGTACGGGCCCGCCACCCCGGCGAAGGTCAGCCCGAGCCCGGCGATCCCGCAGACGCCGCCGGCGATGTTCTTGCGTGACTCCAGGTACTTACTGATACCCACGGATCTCCTCGAAGGCGCCGTCCAGCGAGCCCTGTCGGGCGTCGAAGAGGCGGCCCCCGGTCAGGTCGGCGATGTGCTCCAGCTCGGACCGGTCGGAGTCGCCGAAGAGGATGGGGAAGACGGGCGTCGCCCGCCGGTCGCGGTCGAGCCCGGCGTAGAAGGAGTCGAACTCGCCCGCCTCGGCGCCCGCGGTGTTCTCGCCGTCCGTCATCAGCACGATCGACGTGAACGCGTCCTGGTCGGCGCCCAGATGGTCGTACGCCTTCTGCAGCGAGGTGTAGATGGCGGTGTCGCCCTCGGCGGTCAGCGCCTCGGTGTCCCGCAGGATCGCGTCCAGTCCCGACCGGGGGTCGGCGGGGTCCACGACATGCGTGCGCACGCTCTTCACGTCCGAGCCGAACGGCATCAGCGTCACCTCCTCGCGCTCCCGGAAGTCGCCGGTCAGGCCGGTGAGGGCGGACTTCAGGCCGGTCAGCCGGTCGCCCTTCATCGAGCCCGAGGTGTCGAGGACGTACACCGTCCGCGAGGGGCGGCGCAGCTTGTTCTCGTAGGAGTCGAGCAGGCCGTCGGCGACGGAACGGGTGCCGGGGAAGGGCAGTTCGCGGCGGCGGGTGGTGTCCAGGCCCGCCCCGGGCCGGACGGAGGCGACGACCGGGCGGCGGTGCGTGCGGTCGGTGATCTCCTTCTGCAGGTCCGGGGCGCGCAGGGCCTCGGTCAGCCGGCGGACGTCCTCGCGGGTGGCGGCGTCCGTCGAGGCGAGCGAGGAGACCGGGTAGTCGGCGGTGACGACACCGTCACTCGGCCGGATCACGGTCAGGCCCGGAACGCCTTGGAGAACGGACTCGTAGTTGAGCAGGGCGTCGACGTCCCCGCGCCGCTCGTAGGCCGCCGCCAGCCAGCCCGAGGAGCCCGAGGTCAGCCGCTGACCGCGGAAGAACTCCCGCAGCCGGGGCGTGGCCTCGGTGACGTCCGCGTCGGTGAGCGCGGACTGGGCACCGGAGAGCGCCGAGGCGACCGAGACGAGCGTGGCGAAACCGGAGTGGGAGCGGGACGGATCCGTCATCCCGTACGTCAGCTCACCGTCCCGCACCGCCTGTTCGACCTGCGACCAGGTGACCTGCTCAGGCTTCCAGCCGAGCTTCTCCACGGTGGCCGGCCTGACGCCTATGGCGACCGGGCTGCTCATCACCGGGGTCTCGGAGACGATCTTCTTCGCCGCCTCGGGGCGCAGCCGCAGATAGTCGTTGGAGGACAGCCACAGCGCGTCGTACTTCCCGTCCGCCCTGCCCTCGGCCAGCTGATCCACGGCGTCGAGGGTGCCGGTGTAGGAGGGGTCGACCTTGATGCCGGTCTCCTGCTCGACACGGTCCAGGACCGGGGTCATGTCGGCCAGCTCGCTGGAGGCGAGGACGCGCAGGGTGCCGGGCTCGGGGGCTTCGGGATCCTCCTCGCCCCCGGTCGTGCAGGCGGTCGTCAGCAGGGCGACGGTGAGCAGCGCGGCGACACGTCTCATCCGAGGCCCCCTTCCAGCGCGCCCCGCGTCCGGCTGCGCTCCAGGTAGGCGGAGGCCTGCTGGAGTTCGGACGTCAGGTTCTCCACCGTCGTGGCCATCGCCTCGGTCGCCTGGACCTTGTAGGTGTCGATCGCGTCGAGGGTCCGGTAGATCTGCTGGAACGCGCTGCGCAGGGTCTCCGCGCCGACCGCCGGGTCGGCGGCGATGCGCTGGATCTCACCGCTCTGCGTGGCGAGCATCTCGGCGTTGCCCCGGACGAGGTCCTCGGTCGTTCCGCGCAGGGCGTCGACCTGCTCGATGACCTTTTTCTGGCTGGCCAGGGCGGAGGCCAGCATCACGGAGATCCGCAGGGCCGAGACGGTCGTGGTCGCGGCCCGGTCGACGCCCTTGATCAGCTCGTCGTTGTTGCGTCGTACGACGTCCATGGCGAGGTAGCCCTGCGCGCACACCGCGAGCTGGGTGAGCAGGTCCTGGTGCTTCTGCCGGACCGGGAACAGCACGTCCGCGCGGAGCGAGTCGGCGGCCTCGGGGTCGCCGACGCCCGCGATGTGCCGCTCGACGGCCGTGTCCAGGGCCTCGGTGAGGACGACGTACTCCTGCAGCTTGCCCATCGTCTCCCACAGCCGGACCCGCTCGGTCTGCAACGCGGCGTTGTCCCGGCGCAGTTCGTCCTGGCCGCCGCGCAGCGAGCCCACGATCCTGTTGAGGGTGCCCTGGGCGGAGGCGTACTTGGCGACGTGGTCGCGCAGCTTGTTGCCGCCGGGCAGTCTGGAGAGGAACCTGCGCCCCTTGGCGGCGGGCAGGTCACGCGGGTCCAGGTCCTCGACCACCCGCCGCAGCTCCACCAGCGAGCCGGCGACCTTCGACTGCGCGTCCCCGCCCTTGTCGGGCAGGCTGCGGACGGTCCGCTCCAGCATCCGGTTGGACTGGGCGGCGGCGCTGCGCATCTCGCCCGCGCCGAGCGAGGTGATCTCGCCGACCTTGCCCGCGAACTCCGGGGAGCGGGCGTCGAGCGCGGCGAGGCCCTGGACGTAGTCGGACGCCTTCTGGGCGATGCCCGCGCGGACGGTCTCCTCGACGGGGACCAGCCCGCCGGCCTTCTCCCGGGGCACGGGGGCGACGGCGTCGGGCGGCGTGAGCGTGAAGGTCTCCTCGGCCGTGTGCGCATCGGCCATGGGTGCATCGGTCATGTGCGGTTCCCCCTAGGATCCGGCCCGGCGCGCCATGTCGTGCAGCACCGCGGAGGTGGGCACGGGCGCCTGCCGGACACCGGTGAGCTTCTGGTTGAGATACGCCGAGTGCGCGGCGGTGGCCGAGGTGAACTCGGCGGTGGCGCCCTGCGGCCGGAACCCGTGCCGGACCGCCAGCCTGCGCAACTCCGGGTCGGCGCTGAGCAGTTCGCCGAGCGCTCGGCCCTCGTCGGTGAGCGGTACGACGGTGTGGTCGCTGGTGGCGGTGGTGTCCGGGTAGAGGACGGTCAGGTCGTCCACGGCCTCGCCCCGCCCGAGCAGCGCGGCGACCTGGGACTCGTAGACCAGGACCAGCGGGTTCCCGGCGCCGCTGACGAAGTCCCGGAAGGCCGCGTCCGTGCTGGACTGCTGGGCACCCTGCACGCTGACCAGCTTGCGCATCAGCGGGGCGGTCCTGGCCACGTCCCGCCCGCTCGCGGCGACCCGGCCGCCGTTCTCGACGTAGGAGGCCGCGGCGAGGTACAGCGCGCCGGAGTTGGAGGTCTCCGGGTCGGTGGAGGCGATGTAGAGGGTGCCGGTCAACTCCCCGAACGCGTCGGCCCCCTTGAGCTGCTGCCAGGTCCTGTCGGCGCGGGCGGCGTCCAGGTAGGCGGCCATCCTCAGGGTGCCGCGGTGCTCTCCGTCGAGCGTGACCAGGCCGTTGCGCGCGAGCACCTCGGCGGCGCTGCGGTGCGCCACGACGACGAGGGGCGAGTAGAAGGGGCGCGGCAACGGCTGGCGTGCCTCGTACTTGTCGGCGAGTTCGTCGGCGGGTGCCTTGCTGGAGGGGAGGGCGAGGTCGTACCCCTCGAGGTCGAGCCCCTCCATCGCCCAGGACCCGGACGTCTCCGTCCGCACGGTGTAGCCCTTGGCGGCGAGGGCCTTCACCACGTCGGGATCGGCGAAGAACTCCGCCTTCTCCGATCCGATCACTGCCCGCACGGTCTTCGTTGCCGTGCCCTTGTCCTCGTTGTTGCGGCCCGCGACGACGGCGGCCACCACGCCACCGATCAGCAGCACCGCGAGGACGATTCCTGCGATACGTCTCACGAGGTGAGAGTGCTCGCGGAACCCAACATTCCCCGCCGCGGGCGATGAACGGGGGGTGTCGTACCGACTCCGGTCCTGCAACACCTCCAGGGGCGCGGGGAACCGCGCGACCAGTCGCCGGCAACCGGCGGCCGCCGCACAACAGAACCCCTACGGCGAAGGCGAGCGTCGGCCAGAGCCAACGCGGTGAAGTCGTGGCGCCCGGTCCGCGCGTCGCTGCGGGTGCACGCGGACCGGGGCCGTACGGGGGAGCCCGGCGAAGGCTCAGTGGGCGGCGAGTGCGAGGGACTCCAGGGCCGCGGTGTGCGCGTCCATGCGCTCGGCGGCCAGGATGGCGACCGCCGTGTCGGCGCGGGACGCCGCGACGACCAGGGCGCGCCCGGCGAGCGTGTGCGCCCGCTGGTGCAGCGCCGGGAGTTCGCGGGCCTCGCCCGTGGGCACCGCACGAACCGCGTGGCCGCCCCGCAGCCGGGTCACCTGCTGCGCGAGCCGCTCGGCGGCGGTGTCCAGATCGGCGGAAGGGGTCAGTGCGCGCAGCTCGTCCGTGACGGCCAGCAGTGCGGCGAGATGACCCGCCAGCTGGATGTCCAGCTCCTCCTCGCGCGACCGGTGGGGGAAGTCGGAGGTGGTGCCGGCCATCGTGCTGTGGACCGACTTGCCGCGGATCGGTTCGTACATGGGGATGGCCTCCTGTGCTCTGACAGGAAACCATCCTAGCTTAGATTCCGTCTAAAGTTGAGTCGATCGTAAAACTGCCTGTCAGGGCTGGCTGTAGCCGTCGAGGAAGTTGCCGATCCGGGTCACCGCGTCCCGCAGGTCCCCGACCGTCGGCAGGGTCACGACCCGGAAGTGGTCCGGCTCGCTCCAGTTGAAGCCGGTGCCCTGGACGACCATGATCTTCTCGCGCCGCAGCAGGTCCAGGACGAGCTGTCGGTCGTCCCTGACCTTGAAGACCTTGGGGTCGAGGCGGGGGAAGAGGTAGAGGGCGCCCTTCGGCCGTACGCAGCTCACCCCGGGGATCTGGGTCAGCAGCTCGTAGGCGACGTCCATCTGCTCCTTGAGCCGCCCGCCCGGCAGCACGAGGTCGTTGATGGTCTGCCGGCCGCTGAGGGCGGCGACGACACCGTGCTGTCCGGGCATGTTGGCGCACAGTCGCATGTTCGCGAGGATCGTCAGGCCCTCGATGTAGGAGTCGGCGTGGGCGCGCGGCCCGGAGATCGACATCCACCCGACCCGGTAGCCCGCCACCCGGTACGCCTTCGACATGCCGTTGAAGGTGAGCGTGAGCAGATCGGGGGCGACCTTCGCGGTCGGGGTGTGGGTGGCGCCGTCGTAGAGGATCTTGTCGTAGATCTCGTCCGAGCAGACCAGCAGGTTGTGCCGGCGGGCGATGTCGGTGAGCCCCTTGAGCACGGCCTCGTCGTAGACGGCGCCCGTCGGGTTGTTCGGGTTGATGATGACGATCGCCTTGGTGCGGTCGGTGATCTTCCGCTCCACGTCGGCGAGGTCGGGCGTCCAGTCGGACTGCTCGTCGCAGCGGTAGTGCACGGCCGTACCGCCGGACAGCGACACCGCGGCGGTCCACAGCGGGTAGTCCGGCGAGGGCACGAGCACCTCGTCACCGTCGTCGAGCAGGCCCTGCATCGCCATGACGATCAGCTCGGAGACGCCGTTGCCAATGAAGACGTGCTCGACGTCGGTCTCGATGCCGAGGGTCTGGTTGTGCATCACGACCGCGCGGCGGGCGGCGAGCAGGCCCTTGGCGTCGCCGTAGCCGTGCGCCGAGGACACGTTGCGCAGGATGTCCTCGAGGATCTCGGGCGGGCACTCGAACCCGAAGGCGGCGGGGTTGCCGGTGTTCAGCTTGAGGATGCGGTGGCCCGCCGCCTCGAGCCGCATGGCCTCTTCGAGAACCGGGCCCCGGATCTCGTAACAGACGTTGGCGAGCTTGGTCGACTGGATCACCTGCATGTCAGGGAGCTTACGGCCCTGTAACGCACTGTGGGCCGTGTCTTCCGCCACGTGAGACGGGAAGTTCGTCCCTTTATGGCCCTCGCCTGTCCCTGGAGCCCCTCCCGTCTCTACAATGCGCCCCCATGTCCAGGCCACCTCACCCCGAGGACCCGCCGAACGTCTACGTCCCGCGGGTCGACCAGTCCCCCGACTACGAGGAGTACCCCGACCCGGCCGTGGCGCACGGCTGGCAGAACGCGTACGACGAGACGAGCGAGCTGCCCCGGATACCCGAGGGGCGGGACGCCTCCGGGCCGGAGTACGGAGGTCGCACCGCCCGCCGCTCGCGCCGCAGGCGGGACAACCGGCGTCGCGCGATGATGGCCGCCGGTGCGCTGGGCACGGTGTCGGTCGCCGCCCTGGTCGCCGGTTTCGCGTTCTCCTCCGGCTCCTCCGGCGACTCGGACGGCAAGCACGAGCCGGCCCGCTCGGTCACCGAGGCGTCCCTGCCCACGGGTCCGATGACCGACCCGGCCACGACCTCGGCACCCTCCTCCGGCGGGTCGGACGCCACGGCGTCGCCGGAGGCGAGCGAGCCGAGCGCGACGAGCCCCGACCCGAAGCCGACCACCGCGTCCCCCACGGCCACGACGCAGGCCCCGACCGACCCGGAGACCACCCGCCCCGGTCGCGGCCAGGGCACCACCAAGAAGCCGAAGTAACCGGCCGGCGGGGGCGGGCCGAGGGGCACGGGCCGACGGCGACCGGCCGATAGCACCGGCCAGCAGGGACGGGCCGACAGGGGTAGGTCGGCAGGGGCGGGCCGACGGCGACCGGCCGATCGCACCGGCCGAGGGGGACGGGCCGACGGCGACCGGCCGAGGGTGGCCGACGGGGACGGGCCGACGGCATCCCGCCGGTAGCGCGGGCCGAGGGGCACGGGCCGACGGCGACCGGCTGATAGCACCGGCCGGCAGGGGCGGGCCGACGGCGACCGCCGACAGCACCGGCCGAGGGGGACGGGCCGACGGCGACCGGCCGATACCACCAGCCGACAGGGACCGGCTGACAGGGCGGGCCGGCAGGGACCGGCCGGCAGGGGTGGGCCGACGGCGACCGCCGATAGCGCTGGCCGAGGGGGACGGGCCGACGGTGAGCGGCCGAGGGTGGCCGACGGGGACGAGCCGACGGCGACCGGGACGGGCCAACAGGGGCGGGCCGACGGCGTCCCGCCGATCGCACCGGCCGACGGCAACCGGCCGACAGCACCCAGCCGATAGCGGTTGGCCGGGCGGGACACGCCCTCAGCGACCGGGCCGTACGACGACGGCGAGACCTTCGTCGCCGTAGCGGCCCGATCGCACCGGCCAACAGGGGCGGGCCAACAGGGGCGGGCCGACGGCGTCCCGTCGATCGCACCGGCCGACGGCAACCGGCCGACAGCACCCAGCCGATAGCGGTTGGCCGAGCGGGCCCCGCCCGCAGCGCCCCGTCGCGCCCCGCCCGACGTCGGCCGGAGCGGACTCCGGGCGTGGCCGGAAAGCACCGCTTGTTCTCGTTATCCCCTCGCACAACAATGCGCATGACAAATCAGCGGGTGGCCGGAGGATCTCCGGTCACCTTTGTTGCAAGAGGGGACCCCACATGCGCAAGCCTCTCGTCGCCGCGCTCTTCGCCCTGGTCATCGCCGGGGCCGGTGCGGCACCCGCGGTCGCCGCTCCCGCGGAGGGCGACACCGCGGCACCCACGGTCCAGGCCGTCAACTTCGCCGGGACCGTGTCGCTCAGCAACTGCTCGGGCTCCGTCGTCCGGATGCCCGACTCCGAGGACAACGACCCCGCGCTGGTGCTCACCAACGGGCACTGTCTGGAGACCGGCTTCCCGGCCGCCGGCGAGGTCGTCGTCGACCGGGCCTCCACCCGTTCCTTCGGGCTGCTCAACTCCGCCGGCACCCGCGTCGGCACCCTGCGCGCCAGCAAGATCGCCTACGCCACGATGACCGACACCGACGCCGCGATCTACCAGCTCACCCGCACCTACGGGCAGATCAGGGCGTCGTACGGCATCAACGCGCTCACCCTCGACGACACCCACCCCGTCGCCGGCACCGCCATCAGCGTCGTCTCCGGCTACTGGAAGCGGATCTACAACTGCTCCATCGACGGCTTCGTCCACCGGCTGAAAGAGGGCGGCTGGACCTGGAAGGACTCCGTCCGCTACACCTCCGCCTGCCAGACGATCGGCGGCACCTCCGGCTCGCCCGTCCTCGACCAGGCCACCGGCAAGGTCGTCGCCGTGAACAACACCGGCAACGAGGACGGCCAGAGCTGCACGGTCAACAACCCCTGCGAGGTCGACGCGAGCGGCAACGTCACCGTCCGCCAGGGCATCAACTACGCCCAGCAGACCTACCAGATCCCCGCCTGCTTCGGGATCGACAACAAGCTCGACCTCGGCGCCGCCGGGTGCGTCCTGCCCAAGCCGTAGCCGTCACCGGGTGGGCGTTCTGCGGATCGCCCGCCCCGCCAGCACGTCCGTCCGGCGGCCGTCCTCGATCACGAACCGGCCGTCGATCAGCACGTACGGGATGCCCGTGGGCAGCTGCCGCGGGTTCTCGTACGTCGAACCCGCCGCCACCGTCCGCGGGTCGAAGAGGACCAGGTCCGCCCGGTAACCCTCGCGGACCAGGCCCCGGTCCGGCAGCCGCAGCCGCGCCGCCGGGCGGGACGTCAGATGCGCCACGCACTCCTCCAGCGACAGCACCCCCGACTCCCGCACGTAGTGGCCGAGGTACCGGGGGAACGTGCCGTACGCCCGCGGGTGCGGCTTGGTGCCCTGGAGGATGCCGTCCGAGCCGCCGGTGTGGACCGGGTGGCGCATGATCGCCCGGACGTTCTCCTCGTGGCCGACGTGCTGGAGGATCGTCGTGCCGAGGCGGTCCGCCAGCAACAGGCGCCGGGCGGTCGCCCAGTCGGTGAGGCGCCGACCGACGTAAGGGGTGAGCGAGGCGTCGCTCACCCCCGAGATCTCGATCGTCTCCCACTCCACCGGCACCCCGTGGCAGCCGTCCGAGCCGACCGCCTCCAGGTGGTGGCGGATCCGCTCGGCGGTCCCGTCGTCCGCCAGCCGGGCCAGCACCGCCTCCGGGCCGCCCTCGCTCGCCCAGCTCGGCAGCAGCGCGGCGAGCGTCGTGCAGCCCGGGGTGTAGGGGTAGGTGTCCAGGCTGATGTCGGCTCCCGCGGCCAGCGCCTTGTCCAGCAGGTCCAGGAGTTCCGGCGCCCGCCCCTTGTTCACACCGAAGTTCATCGTGGCGTGGGCGAGGTGGAGCGCGCAGCCCGCCTCCCGGGTCAGTGCCACCATCTCCTCGTACGCCTCCAGCGCGCCGGCGCCGTAGGAGCGGTGGTGCGGGCAGTAGTAGCCGTCGTACGAGGCCACCACCCGGCACAGTTCGGTCAGTTCGGCGTCCTTGGCGTACATGCCCGGCGTGTAGGTGAGGCCCGAGGACATGCCGACCGCGCCCTGCTCCAGGCCCTCCGCGACCAACCGCCGCATGCGGTCCAGCTCTTGGGGCGTCGCCTCGCGGTCCTCCCAGCCGACGACGAGCGCGCGGACGGTGCCCTGGGGGATCAAGTAGGCGGCGTTGACCGCGATTCCGCGGTCCAGGCGGTCCAGGTACTCGCCCACCGACCGCCAGTCGAAGTCGATGTCGTCGCCGTGACCGTTCCAGCCGGTGATCGCGCGGCGCACCTCGGCGAGCGTGCGGTCGTCGACCGGGGCGTAGGAGAGGCCGTCCTGGCCGATCACCTCCAGGGTCACGCCCTGCGCGGCCTTGGCGCCGTGGTCGGGGTCCCGCAGCAGGGCCAGGTCGCTGTGGGCGTGCATGTCGATGAAGCCGGGCGAGAGGACGAGTCCTTCGGCGTCCAACTCCCGCATGGCAGAGGGTCGTTGGCAGCCGGCCGCCGCTGCCTCACGCACGATGGAGACGATCCGGCCGTCGTCGACGACCACGTCGGCGCGGTAGGAGTCGGCGCCGGAGCCGTCCACCACCTCGGCGTCCCGGATGACCAGGTCCTGCACAGCGGGCCTCCTAGAAGAACGTACGGATGTAGTCGACGACCGTGCCGTCCGCCTCGGCGAGCGGGATCAGCTGCCACTTGTCGAAGGACGTGCACGGGTGGGAGAGCCCGAGGCCGACCCAGTCGCCGACCTCCAGGTCCGCCTCCGGCGCGGTGCGCAGCCAGGCGTGCTGGTCGGACAGGGCGGTCACCTCGATCCCGGTGGCCGGGCGCTCGGCGCCGCCGCGGCGGACGACCTGGGCGAAGGGGAGGTCGAGGTCGTAGGCGGCGTCCCGCTTGCCCGCGTTGAGGAAGGCCTGCTCGGCCGAGGGCCGGGAGACGACCTGCGTCCACAGCCGGAACGCGGGCTCCAGGGCGCCCTCCTCCGGTACCCGGTTGAACGGGGTCAGCTTGCGGTAGTGACCGTCGTCGTGCGAGACGTACGCGCCCGAGCGCAGCAGCTTCAGGACCGGGAGGGAGAGCCCGGGGATCTCCGCGAACACGTCGGCCACCGCGTCGAACCAGGCGCTGCCGCCCGCGCTGACGACGATCTCGTCCGTGCCGGTGAAGCGGCCCGCCTTGTCGAAGTCGGCGGCCAGGGCGACCAGCCGGCGCAGCCAGGCGCGCACCTTCTCCGGGGTGGCCCGCGGGACCTCGCCCTCGTACCCGGCGACGCCGACGAGCCGGAGGGTGCGGGTGGCGGCCACGGCGTCCGCGACGGCCGCGCACTCGGCCTCCGTGCGCACGCCGGTCCGGGCGCCCTCACCGGCGGCGAGCTCCACGACGACGTCCACGGGCCGGGCGGTGCCCTCCAGTGCCGCGTCCATCAGCTCCACGCCGCGCACGGAGTCGACGTAACAGACGAACCGGAAGGACGGGTCGGCGGCCAGTTCGGCGGCGACCCGGCGCAGGGCCGCCGCGTCCACCAGTTCGTTGGCGAGGAACACCCGCTCGATCCCGAACTCCCGTGCCACCCACACCTGATGCGGCACCGCGAGGGTGATGCCCCAGGCGCCGTGCTCGATCTGGCGCCGGAAGAGCTGCGGGGCCATGGAGGTCTTGCCGTGCGGGGCGAACGCGAGGCCGTGCCGTTCGGCGTACGTCTCCATGAGGCGGAGGTTGTGGTCGAGGCGCTCGGCGGAGAGGGCGAGGACGGGGGTGGCGAAGCCGTCGGTGAACAGGTTCCGCCGCTCGGTGGTCAGCTCGCCGACGGTACGGCCCATGGCGTCGGGCGGGAGGCCCTTGAAGCGGTGGTCGACGCGTTCCTCGGCCAGTCGGGCGAGCGCTTCAGCGGCCATGGGGCCTCCCTGATCAGGAGCGTTGCATTAACTGCAACGTTCATTGCGTATGTCGCTTACTGCTGTCTAACATCTCGGCCAACACGAGCACAAGAACGGGAGCCACCACGATCGTGACCGGCACAGGACCCTGCGACACCCCCGGCGTGGCCGACGTCGTCACGCTCGGCGAGTCCATGGTCGCGTTCCTGCCCACCCGGGCGGGCCGCCTCGCCGACGTGCCGTCCTTCGACCGGTCCATCGGGGGCGCGGAGTCCAACGTGGCCTGTGCCCTGGCGGCGGCCGGACACACCGTGCGCTGGGTCAGCCGCGTCGGCGCGGACGGCTTCGGCGACCACCTCGTCGAGGCGATCGGCGCGTACGGCGTCGACGTGTCCGCGGTGCGCCGGGACCCGGTGCGGCCGACGGGCGTGTACTTCCGTACGGCGGGCGACCGGGGCACGGACGCGCACGAGGTGGCCTATTACCGGGCCGGTTCGGCGGCGTCGGCGATGTCGGTGGCGGAGGTGGACCTGGACGCGGTGCGCGCGGGGCGGATCCTCCACCTGTCCGGTATCACCGCGGCGCTGTCGGAGGACTGCCGGAACCTGCTGCGCGAACTGACGGCTCCCGGGGAGAACCGCCCCCTGATCTCCTTCGACGTGAACCACCGCCCGGGCCTGTGGCGGGGGGCCGCCGACCCGCGCGTGCTGCTGGACCTGGCGCGGGGCGCCGACATCGTGTTCGTGGGGGAGGACGAGGCGGAGGAGGCCTGGGGTGTGACGGGCGGCCCCGCGGCGATCCGGGAACTGCTGCCCGAGCCGGAGGCGCTGGTGGTGAAGCAGGGGGCACGAGGAGCCGTGGAGTACCGCCATGACCTCACCGTCCAACCCGCCCTTGACGTCACCTCCGTGGCGACCACCGGCGCCGGAGACGCCTTCGCCGCCGGATACCTCTCCGCCACCCTCCGGGACCTCACCGCCCGCGACCGGCTCCGGCACGGGCACCTCTGGGCCGCCGCCGCCCTCACCGCCGCCGGCGACCTCGCCGCGCCCCCGGCCCGCGACACCGCCGACCGCCTCGCCGCTCTCAGCGCCGACGCGTGGGGGAGACTTCGACTCGGCCCCGGCTGGACACAGGCCGAACAGCGGGCCGAGGAGGAGGTACGCACCCCATGAGCCAGACCGTCGACCGCGCGCTCAGCATCCTGCCGCTGCTCGCCGAGGGCCCCGCAGACCTTGGTCAGGTCGCCGACCGCCTGGGGGTGCACAAGTCCACCGCCCTCCGCCTGCTGCGCACCCTGCACGAACACGGCATGGTCTACCGCCAGTCCGACCAGCGCTACCGCCTCGGCGCCCGCCTCATCGCCCTCGCCCAGGAAGCGATGGAGAACCTCGACATCCGCGAGATCGCCCACCCCCACCTCGTACGCCTCAACGAGACCTGCGGCCACACCGTCCACCTCGCCGTCTACGAGGAGGACGAGGTGCTGTACATCGACAAGGTCGAGAGCCGCTACCCGGTGCGGATGTACTCCCGGATCGGGAAGCCGGTGGCCATCACCGTGGCCGCCGTCGCCAAGCTGCTCCTGGCAGACCTCGGCGAGATCGAGCGGCGGGCCCTCGCCGACAAGCTCGACTACCCCATGTACACGGCCCGTTCGACACCCAACGCCCCCGCCTTCCTCAAGGAACTGGAGCGCGTGCGCGAACAGGGCTGGGCCACCGACCTCGGCGGCCACGAGGAGTCCATCAACTGCGTCGCCGCGCCGATCCGCGGCGCGGACGGCCGGGTCGTCGCCGCGATGTCGGTCTCCGCGCCCAACGTCGTCGTCACCGCCGACGAACTCCTCACCCTGCTCCCGCTGGTGCGCCGCACGGCCGACGAGATCAGCGGCGAGTACTCAGGCAAGACCCCAGCAAAGGACCCCGTATGACGGACAAGACCGCCCTCACCCCCAAGACCCACACCACGCCGCCCGCCAAGTTCTCGCACGGCGTGAAGAAGGGCAACATCCTCCAGGTCGCGGGCCAGGTCGGCTTCCTGCCCGCCGAGGAGGGCAAGCCGCCCACGCCGGCCGGCCCCACCCTGCGCGAGCAGACCCTCCAGACCCTCGACAACGTCAAGGCGATCCTTCAGGAGGGCGGTGCCTCCTGGGACGACGTGATGATGCTCCGCGTCTACCTCACGGACGTGGACCACTTCGCCGAGATGAACGACATCTACAACGCCTACTTCGAGGCGCAGCACCTCACCGCCCCGCCCGCCGCGCGCACGACGGTCTACGTCGGCCTGCCCGCGGGGCTGCTCATCGAGATCGACGCGCTCGCCGTCCTCGGCTGAGCCGCCCTCCCGCACTCCCGCACGTCCCGCACGGCACGGCACCCGTTCCCACGGTGCCGTGCCGCGATCCCCCCTGCCCGAAAGCTCCATGCCCCCCTGAGCAAGAGGCCCCACCCATGCCAGAGACCCCACCCCACACCGGCGGACTGCTCCTCCTCATCGACGGCACCGCCGGGCTGCTGACCGTCGCCGCCATCGGTATCGCCCTGCTGCTCTTCCTGATCATCAAGGTCCGGCTGCAGCCGTTCGTGGCGCTGCTCGCCGTCTCCATAGCCGTCGGTCTGCTTGCCGGCCTCTCGGTCACCGAACTCTTCGGCACCGTCCAGCGCTCCGACGCCGTCTCCACCATCGAGTCCGGCATGGGCGGCATCCTCGGCCATGTCGCGATCATCATCGGCCTCGGCACCATGCTCGGCGCGATCCTCGAAGTCAGCGGGGGCGCCGAGGTGCTGGCGTCCCGGCTGCTGAACCTCTTCGGCGAGAAGCGCGCCCCGCTCGCCATGGGGGTCACCGGTGTCGTCTTCGGCGTCCCGGTCTTCTTCGACGTCGGCATCTTCGTCCTCGCCCCGATCGTCTACGCCGCCGCCAAGCGGTCCGGCAAGTCGATCCTGCTGTACTGCCTGCCCCTGCTCGCGGGCCTGTCCATGACCCACGCCTTCCTGCCCCCGCACCCCGGCCCGGTGGCCGCGGCGGGCCTGCTCCACGTGGACCTCGGCTGGGTCATCCTCATGGGCGTGGTCTGCGGCATCCCCGCCGTGCTGGCCGCCTGGGTGTTCTCGGCGTGGATCGGCCGCCGTATCTTCGTCGCCGTGCCGCAGGACATGGTCGAGGCGGCCGAGGAGGCCAAGCGGGCCGTCGCCCGGGAGCGGACCGAACCGAGCGAACAGCCGGTCGCCCTCGGCACGGTGCTCGCCATCATCGGTACGCCGCTGGTCCTGATCCTCGCCGCCACCTTCTCCTCGATCGCGCTGGACCCCTCCACCCCGCGCTCCGTCATCGAGTTCTTCGGTCACCCCTTCGTGGCCCTGACGATCGCGCTGCTCCTCGCCTACTACCTTCTCGGCATCCGCCGCGGCTGGTCCCGCAAGTCCCTGGAGACCGTGTCCACTTCCTCCCTCAAGCCGGTCGGCAACATCCTGCTGGTCGTCGGCGCGGGCGGGGTCTTCGGAGCCGTGCTGAAGGCGAGCGGGGTGGCGCAGGCGCTGTCGGACACCTTCAACGACGTCGGCCTGCCGGTGATCGTGCTGTCGTACCTGATCTCCGTGGTGCTGCGGGTGGCCCAGGGCTCGGCGACGGTCGCCATCGTCACCACGGCCGGCATCGTGGCCCCGCTCCTCGCCGAGGGCGACCACTCGCAGGCCTTCGTGGCCCTCGTCATCATGGCGATCTCGGCCGGCTCCATCTTCGCCTCGCACGTCAACGACGGCGGCTTCTGGATGGTGGCCAAGTACTTCGGCATCAGCGAGCGGGACACCCTGAAGACCTGGACCGTGCTGGAGACGGTCCTGTCGGTGGCCGGGTTCGCGGTGGCCGCGGCACTGAGCCTCGTCGTCTGACGCGGCGGATTCGTATAACGATGCAGGGGCTGGCTGTGTGCGGCACAGGATCGTCGACCATACTGCCCGCTGTGGAGCAGCGCATAGGATCGAGCAGCCAGCCCCTGGAGGGCGCCGGATTCGACCCGGCCTTCGTCCCCGGGATCACTACGCCCGTGTCCAAGGAGACGGAGGCGCGGGAGCCGGTCGAGGCCGAGGACCAGTCCCCCTCCGAAGCGGCCGAAGCGGCCGAAGCGGCCCCGGAGGCCACGGCCGAGGAGGCCGAGGAGACCGTCACCGCGGAGGAGGAGGACGGCCAGGAGGCGGCCGACGGGCCGGTCTTCGAGGCGTCCGACCGCCGGGCGAGGATCGTCGCCGATCGCCGCGGTGTCCGGCTCTCCCTGGACGACCAGGAGTGCGAGTTCCGCTGGGACGAGATCGGCGCGGTGGAGACGGAGACCGCCCGCTTCGGCAAGCGGTTCACCGTCACCGTGCACACTCCTGACCGCCGTTGGTACCCGATCGAGATCGAGGCGGCGGCCAGGAGCCGCTTCAGCGAGTGGGAGTCACAGCTCGACGCCGTGCTGGACGCCTACTTCGAGGAGTCCGAGGAAGAGCCCGCCTAGCAGTACTGGGCTTCCTTCCCGATCGAGCGGTACATGCAGTCCGCGTTCTCCAGCAGTTGCAGGACGGCGTCCCGGTTCCGGGACGTCTCCCGCTCGATCACCTCGTCGGGCGGGTAGAACCCGCCGCCCCCGGACCTCGGGTACATCTCGAAGGTGTAGCCGAAGATCTTGTGGGCGCCCCAGAGGTAGTCGTCGATCGACCCGTCGGTGATGTACAGATCGCTGGCCTGCTCCGGCGTGTAGCCGTTGCTCGCGGCCATCTTCCCGCCGACCGTGGCGAAGGCGTTCCGGTCGTCCGCCGTCATGCCGGTCGTGGTGTCCGAGTAGGTGTACCCGAAGGGCCACAGCACCAGTTCGCTGTAGGTGTGGAAGTCGATCCCGGCCTTGATCTGCTGCACTCCGCCGATGACCCGGCTGCGCACGAAGTTCGCGACCACCCGCACCTCGGGCGCGGACTCGGGCGCCGTACCCCGGTAGGTGTCCGAGGACGTGGAGCCCGACGAGCCGCCGCAGCAGCCCCAGCGGTAGTTCCAGTTGCGGTTGAGGTCGGTACCGACGTACGAGGAACCGGAGTTGGGCTGCCGGTTCTTGCGCCACGAGCGGTACGAGCCGGTGGCGATGTCGTACTCGCCGCCGTCGGGGTTGATGTCCGGGACGATCCAGATCTCGCGGCTGTTCACCATGCTGGTGACCCGGGAGTCCGTGCCGTAGTCGGAGGTCAGCTCGCGCAGCAGGTACAGCGCCATCTCGACGGTGAGGTGCTCACGCGCGTGCTGGTGGTGGGTGAACAGCACCTCGGGCTCGGACTCGTCCGTGGCCACGTTGTCGCTGATCTTGATGGCGGTGATGGCCCGGCCCTGGTACGAGGTGCCGATCGTGCGGGTGCTGGCGATGCCGGGGTTCGCCGAGACGATCGAGTTGATCGCGCTCGTCATCTCCGCGTAGTTGTGGTAGCGCGAGTCGGCCGAGGGGAAGTCGAGCAGCCGGATGTCGTCCTCGCCGTTCGACCGGTCCGGCACGGCGCCGAGCCGGGTGACCTCGTAGCCCATCTCGCGCAGTTTGCCGATCTGGTCGGCGCGGCCGGAGACCACCAGGCCGTGCGCGTCGACCGCGTCCACGGTGACGCCGGCCCGCTGGATCGCGGTGCGGTCCTTGGCCGTGGAGTGGGTGTGGATCTCGTACTGACGGATGTCGTCGGCCGAGGGTGCCGCCTTGGTGGCGCTGTCGGCGTTCGCCGTGACGTTCGCGGAGAGGGGTGCCGCGAGGGCCAGGGCGAGGAGGGTGGCGAGCGCGGCGGTGCGTCTGCCGCCGCGGGCGCCCGAGCCTCGGATGCGAAGTCGCATGAATTCTCCTTGTGTCTCCAGGAATTCCGGGATCTCCGGAAGTGGGGAGTGGAGCAGGGGGGTGGTTCAGCGACGAGCTGTGCGGGTGACACAGGCGCTCATCGTCCGCGCGTGGCATGGGCAGGTCAAGGTTGAATACGGTCGTGGTGGCGCGAACGATTCGAAACGGAGGGTCGCGCAGTGTACGCGCGCTCGTGTCATGTGACACGGGCCTGGGCCAAGTTGCACTCGGGGGTGTGAGCCCGGTGTGCGAGTCCGGACCGGGATCGGGACACTGGGTGGTCCGCGGAGTCCGATCCTCTGGGACGCTCCGGCCGGCTCATCGGACCCCGACCCTCCATAGGACTGGACTGGCCGATCATGGGCGGATCAGCGCCACGGCGGGACGACCACGGGTCCGCCGGGTCGACCAGCTTCGTCGACCGGCGGGCGGAACTCATTCTGGGGCAACGGCTGTTGGCCGGATCACGACTGGTCACGCTGACCGGTCCGGGGGGCGTCGGCAAGAGCCGGCTCGCCGCGCGGCTCGCCGACCGGGTCCACCGCTCCTTCCCCGACGGTGTCCGCTTCGTCCGCCTGTCCGGGCTCGACGATCCGGCCCTGGTGCCGCACGCCGCCGCAGGCGCCCTCGGCCTGCACGACCACACCGACCGGCACCCGCTGGACGCGCTGGCCGAACACGTGGGGGAGCGGCGGCTGCTCCTCGTCCTCGACAACTGCGAGCACCTGCTGACGGCTTGCGCGGAGCTGACGGCGGCCCTGCTGCACGGCACCCCGCACGCCCGGGTGCTGGTGACCAGCCGCCACCGCCTGGGCCTGACCGCGGAACACCTGCTGGAGCTACGGCCCCTGCCCGTCCCCGACCCGGACGGCGACCTGTCCGGCGCGGACCGTCATCCGGCGCTCACCCTGTTCGCCGACCGGGCCGCGGCCGTGGTGCCCGGGTTCCGGCTGACCCCCGCCAACCGGGCCGCGGTGGCCCGCGTCTGCCGCCGCCTCGACGGACTTCCGCTGGCCATCGAGCTCGCGGCGGGACGCCTCGGGGAGCTGGGCCTCGACCGCCTCGCGGACGTCCGGCTCCAGTCGCTGCGCGCGACGATCGACTGGAGCCATGAACTCTGCTCCGGCCAGGAGCGGTTGACCTGGGCCCGGGCCTCGGTCCTGGCGGGGGGCTTCGACCTGGAGACCGCGGAGGCGGTGTGCGCGGACGGCGAACTCCTGCGCCGCGAGGAGGTCGTGGAGGCCATCACGGGCCTGGTCGACAAGTCGGTGCTGACCAGGGAGACCGCGGCGGGGGCGGTCCGCTACCGCCTCCTGGACACCCTGCGCCACTACGGCCTCGACCGCCTGCTCGCCCGCCCGGGCGAGGAGCGCGCCACCCGCCGACGCCAGCTGGAGTGGACGCAGCACCGGGCGACCACCTGCGAACGCGCCTGGTTCGGCCCCGGCCAGCGCCGGATCGTCGCCCACCTCCGAGCCGACCAGGACAACCTCCGAGCCGCCCTGGAGTTCGGGCTGGCGTCGCCCGGCCACCGGCTCGCCGCCCTCCGTCTCGCGGGCACCCTCTGGTTCTACTGGCATGCCTGCGGCGCTCCCCGGGAAGGCCGGCACTGGCTGGAGCGCGCCCTCGCCGCCAACCCCGACCCGACGCGTGAGCGGGCCCGGGCGCTGTGGATCGCGGGGCTGCTCGCCGCGGTCACCCGGGAACTGGCGCACGGGCGCCGGCTCGCCGAGGAGGCCCGCGCGCTCGCCCGTCGCCTCGACGACCCCGCCGAGGCCGCGCACGCCGACTACGTGGTCGGGGTCATCACCCTCTTCCTCGACGACCTGCCCACCGCCCTCGCCCACTTCGAGGCCGCCGCCGTCCGGGGGCCCGTCCCGGGACAGCACCTCAGCCTGGTCGGGCTCGACCGGGTCGAACTGGCCTGCGCGCTGGGCTTCCTCGGCGAGGCGGACCGCGCGGTCGCCGTGTGCGAGGAGGCCCGGCGGCTCTGCGTGCGGCACGGGGAGGAGTGGGTGCAGTCGTACGTGCTGCGGATGCTCGCCCTCGCGCACACCGTGCGGCGGGACTGGCCGGCCGCCGTGGGCCACGCCCGGCAGGCCCTGCGGCTCAAGCTCGCCGTGCACGACGTCACCGGCATCGCCCTCACCCTCGACCTGCTGGCCCGGATCGCCACGGAGACCGGCGCCCACGACCACGCGGCCGTCGTACTCGGCGGTGCCGACCGCGTCTGGTCGGACATCGACCGCGACCGCTGGGGCTCGGCCGCCCTGAAGAAGCCCCGCGAGGACTGCGAGCGCCGAGCCCGCAAGGCGCTCGGCGAGCAGACGTACGAGAAGGCGTACCGGCACGGCGCCGCACTGGGTCTGACCCGGCTGGCGGAGCACGCCCTCGGCGAAGACCACCCCGCCCCGGCAACGGCACCCCACACCCCGGCACCCCACACCCGGACTCCCAGCGCCCCGGCCCGCCGCACGCACGGCGCCGCCCCCCGGCTCACCCCCCGCGAGTCCCAGGTCGCCGATCTCGTCGCCCAGGGACTCGCCAACCACCAGATCGCCGACCGCCTGGTCATCGCCCGCCGCACCGCCGAGGGCCATGTGGAGCGCATCCTCGGCAAGCTCGGCCTGCGCAACCGCAGTCAGCTCGCCGCCTGGGTGACGGCCCGGCGCTGACCCACCCGCCACCACAGCGACACACACAGACAGGGGACCGCGTGATCAGCCGCAGCCAGCCCGCAGCGTTCGACCACCGCATGACCGTCCTCGGCGCCGACGACGAGTTCGTGGCCGCCGCCCTCCCCTTTCTCACCGAGGCCCTGGACAGCCCCGGCGAACCCAGGCCCGTCGCCATCGCCGCCCCCGCGAAGCTGGCCCTGCTGCGGGACGCCCTGGGGCCGGACAGCGCGGTGCTCGTCCCGCACACCGAGTGGTACACGGGGTCCGCCGCCAACGCCGTGGCGCAGGCTGCCGGTTACCTCGCCGCGCACGGCGGCCCCGGCGGCCGTATCCACCTCCTCATGGAACCCGTCTGGAGCGGCCGCGCCGGACGCTCCCCGCGCGAGAGCGCCGAGTGGATCCGCTACGAGGCCCTCGCCAACCTCCTGTTCGCCCCGCTCGCCACCACCGCCCTGTGCGTGTACGACACCCGCACGGCAGGGTCCGCGCTCATCGCCGAGGCCCGCCGCGCCCACCCCGGCACCGGCGTGTACGAGGATCCCGTCCGGCTCGCCGCCGAGCTGGACGCCGTACCGCTGGCACCGCCCCCCGCCGACGCGGCCGTCCTGGACCGGCCGGACGCGGACGCGGTACGCGCCTGGGCGGGCGGCCGGGGGCTCGGCGCTGCGGACGCGGAACTGTTCGCGCTGGCCGTCGGCGAGACGGCGGGGGCGCTGGGCCAGGTCACCGTGGTACGGATGTGGGGCGAGGGGCGCGGCTGCGTCTGCGAACTCCGCGGCGCCCGCCAGGTCGCCGATCCGCTCGCCGGGTTCGTCCCGCCCGCCACCGGTGAGCTGGAGCCGGGGCAGGGGCTCTGGTACGCCCGCCAGGTGTGCGCCTACGTCGACGTCCGGGACGACGACCGGGGGACGGCCGTACGCCTGCAGTACGGGTAGTGCGCCCCGGACGCAGGTAGGTAAGCAGGTATATCTACCCGTGTGCCGCGCCGGGGGCCGGACCACCATGGACATCATGCTGCAACTCCGGAACGGCCCTTTCCGTCAACCGCCCGTCGGGGCCGGTCATCTGACCGTGGAGTACGACCCCCGCCCCTCCGCGGTCCGCGAGGCCCGCGTGGCGGTGCGCAGGCAGCTGGAGGAGTGGGGGCTCGCGGGCCAGGAGGACGTGCTGGACACCGCCGAGCTGCTGGTGAGCGAGCTGGCCACCAACGCGCTGCTGCACTCGGCGAGCCGGTTCCGGGTCACCCTCTCCGCCGCGCACGGCGTACTGCGCTGCGAGGTGGAGGACGCGGGCCGGCGCACGCCGCAGGTGCTGGACGCGGGCAGCTCGGAGAGCGGGCGGGGGATGTTCCTGGTGGACGCGCTGGCCCGCCGATGGGGGTGCCATCAGGACGGGGAGCGCAAGACGGTCTGGTTCGAACTCTGATTCACGCCCCCTGTCGGCCCTCTTGTCCCTCAGGCCCCGCTGCGGTTTCTTGATCTGTATGGCGGACAGCTCGGGAAACCCTCAGGCAACACTGGCCGACGGAATCGACTCCTCCCCCCGCAAGTCCAGTTGGAAGCACATCGGCCCCGGCATCGTCGTCGCCGCGACCGGCGTCGGCGCGGGGGACCTGGTGGCCACACTGATCGCCGGAAGCAGCTTCGGGTACACGCTGCTGTGGGCCGCGGTCATCGGCTGCCTGGTGAAGATCTCCCTGGCCGAGGCGGCGGGCCGCTGGCATCTGTCCACCGGCCGCACCCTCTTCGACGGTTGGGCGAGCCTCGGCCGCTGGACGACGTGGTTCTTCGTCGGCTACGTCGTGATCTGGGGCTTCGTCTACGGCGCCGCGGCGATGTCGTCCAGCGCGCTGCCCCTGCAGGCGCTGTTCCCCGATGTGATGGACCTGGAGTGGTGGGGCGTCGCCTGCGGCCTGGTCGGCCTGGTCTTCGTCTGGTTCAACAAGTACGCCGTCTTCGAGAAGGTCATGACGGTCCTGGTGGGTGTCATGTTCCTCGTGACCGTCTACCTGGCGATCCGGGTCACGCCGAACCTCGGTGAGGCCTTCGCGGGCCTGCTGCCGGTCCTGCCCGACGAGAAGGACTCCGTCCTCAACACCCTCGGCCTGATCGGTGGCGTCGGCGGCACCATCACGCTGGCCGCGTACGGCTACTGGGTCAATGCCAAGGGCTGGACGAACACCGGCTGGATGAAGGTCATGCGGCTGGACAACCGGGTCGCCTACGCCACCACCGGCATCTTCGTCGTGTCGATGCTCTTCGTCGGCGCGGAGCTGCTGCACTCGGCGAACGTCGCCCTCGCCGGCGGCGACAAGGGCCTGCTCCAGCTCAGCGACATCCTGGCGGACGAGTACGGCACCGCGACGGCGAAGTTCTTCCTGATCGGGTTCTTCGCCACCTCCTTCACCTCGCTGATCGGCGTCTGGCACGGCGTGAGCCTGATGTTCGCCGACTTCGTCGAGCGCTACCGGCGGCGGGACGGGGTGAGGGGCGAGGAGGTCGCCTCCGGCGAGCGGGAGCGCTCCTGGCCCTTCCGCGCCTACCTGCTCTGGCTGACCTTCCCGCCCATCGCCCTGCTCTTCCAGGGCCAGCCCTTCCGCCTGATCATCATCTACGGCGTCCTGGGCGCGGCCTTCCTGCCCTTCCTGGCCGGCACGCTGATGTGGCTGCTCAACTCCTCGCGCACGCCCGCCCAGTGGCGCAACGGGCCGCTGAGCAACGTCATGCTGGCGATCGCGGGGCTGCTGTTCCTGATCCTGTGCGTGAAGCAGATCTGGGACCAGCCGTGGTCGGAGTTCTTCTAGCGGAACCGGTCCCACTGCGGGCTCAGGGCGATCTCCCGGAGCTGCCCCAGGGTCAGCGCCGGCTCCTCGCGGCTCGGCGCGTCGTGCTGGCTCCCCGCGTTGAAGGCGCTGACGACGACCCGGAAACCGTCGGTGCGCAGGGTGTCGGCGGTCCACATCGCGGCGCCCGCGACGCCCTTGTCGCCCCCGGTCTTCCGGGCGGCGACCAGCGTGCCGTCGGGAAGCGTCTCGGCGCCCGTCAGGACGTCGCCGGCGATGTCCCCCATACCGTGCTGGACGTCGATCTGGACGTAGCTCCTGCCCTTGCCGTCGTCCAGCACGAGGTAGGTGTAGTCGGTGCCCTTCTCGACGACCTCCAGGTTCTCGGGGAGCAGCGACACCAGGGTGTCCAGGACCGGCCCGGTGCCCGGCTCCGTGCCCGGCTCGGCGGGCGTGCTCGCCGTGGGCTTCCCGGTGTCCTCGGGCAGGAACTCGACGTACTTGCGCCACACCTGGGCCGCCACCAGGTTCTTCAACTGGTCGGTGGACAGCGGCGGTTCACTCCGGCTGATCGCCGCGTCCTTCTCGGCGGCCGCGTTCCACTCGCTGACGGAGACGTGCTGTCCGCTCGGGGTGATCAGGTCGGCCGACCACCACTTGGTGTCGACGCGCCGGTCGGGGTACTCGTATCCCTGGAACAGCTTCAGGAGCGAGCCGTCGGCCATTCTGGTGGAGACGCAGCTGTCGTGCGGGACCAGCGCCTGGTCCGGGCACGCCACCGCCTCGCGGGCCTGGTCGCTGCCGGGCTCGACCCGGTTCAGGCTGACGCCGATGGCCCCGGGACCCTCGCCGTCGTCGTAGACGAGGCGCACGTAGGGCGGAAGTTTCGAGTCCTCGGTGCCCCGGGCCTGCTGCTCGCTGATCTTCCCTTCGGGCAGCAGTCCTTCGAGCGTGGTGATGAGTTCGCGGCTCGTCAGGGGTGCGGGGGACGACGTTCCGGACGGCTGCCCGGCCACATCGGACCCGGCCGCCGGCGGGGCGGACCCACCGCTCCAGGGCACCAGCAGCGCCGTGCCCGCACCGACCAGCGCGATCCCGGCCGCCCCGCCCAGCACCGCGGCCCGCCGCCTCAGCCGGAGCCTCCGTCCACGGGACCGGCCCCCGGCGACGAGCGCGGTCCGGTCGGCGTCGAAGCCGTCGACCGCGTCCCGCAGCGCGTGCCCGAGCCGCCCTTCGAAACGTTCCTCGTCGTGTTCAACAGGCATGGCAGACCACCGTCTCTCCGCAGTTCAGGGATGTTGTCGAGGCGTCAGGGCCGCGCGTACTCGCCGAGGTCCTCGCCCAGCAGCTCGCGCAGCCGCCCGAGCGCCCGGGTGCACCGCGTCCGCACGGCCGCCGAACTGGCGTTCAGGACGTCCGCGGTCTCCTGGACGGACCGGTCCTCCCAGTACCGCAGCACGATCACCGCCCGGTCCTTTGCGGGCAGCAGCGCGAGCGCCTCCAGCAGGGTCAGCCGCAGCGGGAGGTCGGGGTGCCCGCCGTCCGCCGGCCGGTCCGGGAGTACGTCCGTGGCCCGCTCGGTGCTGCTGCGCCGCCGCTGGTGGGCGAGGAAGGTCCGGGACAGGACGGTCTGCGCGTACCCGGCGGGATTCCCCACCCGCGACACCCGCCCCCAGCGGGCGTACAGCCGCCCGAACGTCTCCTGTACCAGGTCCTCGGCGAGATGCGTGTCCCCGGCCGTGAGCAGACACGCGGACCGGTACAGATGCCCGGCCCGCGCGGTGGCGAACGCCGCGTACTCCTCGGACGTGTCGCGTGACGCGCCCGCGCGGCCCTGTCTCATCCAATCCCCCTGCCCGAACCCACTCGCATCGTCCTCACTTCATTGATGCGGTGGGCCCGGGCAAATGTTTCACGGTGGTCGGCGCCGACTACGGAAGCGCGTGCACGTGCGGACCGACCGCGTTGGACCACGCGTTGCCCGCCGTCGCGTCCCAGTTGGTCGACCAGGTCATCGCGCCCCGCAGGTCGGGATAGGTCCTGGACGGCTTGAACGTCCCGCAGTTGGTGCCCTTGGCCAGACAGTCCAGGGCGTTGTTCACCACGGTCGGGGAGACGTAGCCGCTGCCCGCGCCCCGGGTCGAGGCCGGCAGGCCGAGGCCCACCTGGGACGGGGCGAGGCCGCCCTCCAGCTGGATGCAGGCGAGCGCGGTGAGGAAGTCCACCGAGCCCTGGCTGTAGACCTTGCCGTCGCAGCCCAGCATCGAACCGCTGTTGTAGTACTGCATGTTGACGACCGTGAGGATGTCCTTCACGTTCAGCGCGGTCTGGAAGTAGGAGTTCGACGTCGACTGCATGTCGATGGTCTGCGGCGCCATCGTCAGGATCATCGACGGGCCGGCCTTCCCCGACAGCGACCTGAGCGCCTGCGTCATGTAGGTCGCGTTGAGCCCGTTCTCCAGGTCGATGTCGACGCCGTCGAATCCGTACTCCTGCATCAGCGCGTACACCGAGTTGGCGAAGTTCGTCGCGGAGGCGGAGTCGTTCACCGACACCGTGCCCCGCTCGCCGCCCACCGAGATGATGACCTTCTTCCCGGCCGCCTGCTTCGCCCTGATGTCCGCCTTGAACTGGTCGACGGTGTAGCCGCCGAGCCCGGCCGAGTCCAGGTTGAAGGTCACCGCGCCCGGAGTCCCCGTGGCGTCGGCGAAGGCCACCGCGATGATGTCGTACTGCGCCTGCACGTCCGAGATCCGCTGGACGGCCGCGCCGTTGTTGAAGTTCTGCCAGTACCCGGTCACCGCGTGCTTCGGCAGCGCGGGGCCCGTCGGCGTCTGCGTCGTGGTCCCGGTCACCGCCGCCGACTTCGGCGACTCACCGGCCGAGTTGGTCGCCGTGACCTGGAAGGAGTACGACGTGGAGGCGGCGAGCCCGGTGACGGTCGCCGACGTTCCGGTCACCGCCGTCACCTTGGTGCCGTCGCGGTAGACGTTGTAGCCGGTCGCGCCGGAGACCGTGTTCCAGGCCAGGGAGATCGAGGACGAGCCGCGCCCGGACACCGTGAGGCCGTTCGGCGCGCTCGGGATCGTCGGGGTGGGGTCGCCGCCCCCGCCGCCGTCCGGGCCGAACACCGAGAGGTCGTCGGCGTAGTAGGCGGCCTGTCCGTACCAGCCGTGCGTGTACACCGTCACCGAGCGGGTCGCGGCGCCGGTGGTGAAGGTCGTGGTCAGCTGCTTCCAGCTGCCGGAGTCGGGCGTCCACGTCGACACGTCCGTGGTGCCGGTGCCGGTGACACCCAGGTAGGTGTACCCGCCCCGCACCCACGCGCCGAGCGTGTACGTCGAGTTCGGCTGGACCGCGACCGCCTGGGTGCAGCGGGCGTTGTCCTGCCCGGCCGGGGTCGCCTTCAGGGCGGCCGAGCCGCCGTGCACCGGCGAGGGGACGGTCGTACCGCTGTTCGCGGAACAGGTCCAGTTGGTCAGGCCGGACTCGAAGCCGGCGTTCTTGGCGTTGTTGACATCGGCGGCGGACGCCTGGCCGGTGCCCGCGAGGGAGAGGGCGAGGGCCAGGGTGACGGCTCCCGTCCACAGACGTGTCGATCGCGCTCCAGGGCGTCTTCGTATGGACATGCCAAAACGTTGGTCCAGACCAATGCCCCTGTCAAGAGGGGGCGCCGAGATGCTCAACCTGCCCCGGTTTGGCGCAACTTGTGCAACGGCAGTTCCTTACTGGCTACAGAAACGCTGTTCTCCGGTCATGGAGCCGTGGATACAGTGCTCAGGTAGTCACGCAGTGAAGTCGACTGTGTGTCCTCGGTGTACCGGAGTGACGCCGGTCGGGCCGGCGGGCATGGGGAGTGGGGAGCCGCGCGTGCCAACTGCCATCGCCGTGACCAGTGCCGACCTGGCGCTGCCACCGCACGACGAACGCACCGTCCCCGCCGTCGTGCTCCAGGACCTGGACCGCCAGCCCCTCGAGCGGTCCTTGAGCGCCCTTCAAGCGATCGTCGAGAGCTACGGCCACCTCATCGTCGTCTGCTCCCAGGCGCTCGACCCCGCCGTGGAACGCCGTCTGTACACCCTCCGCTCCCTCATGGAGAGTGACCGGATCGCCCTGTTCCGCCCCGAACTGCCGCCGCTCGGACTCGCCGTCCTGGCCCGCCAGTTGCGTCAGCTCGCCTCCTGCGACCTCAGCCCGGGCGTCCTCGCCTCGGCGGGCCGGCTGCTCACTCACTACATCCACGCCGGCGCGCTCCTCGGCTCCGTCGCCAAGCTCGACCGCGTCCCCGTCGGCCTCAGGTCCCACGCCAAGTCCTGGATGCCCGGCGCCCAGTTCGGCGTCCTCGCCCACCCCGAACCGCAGCTCGTGCGGATCGGCCCCGAAGCCGCCCTGACCGGACCGGAGTTCGGCACCCGGATGCTGGTCGCCAGAGGCCAGCTCCAGTCCGACTGGGTCACCGACAGCCTCGCCAAGTCCTGGAACGTCCAGGGGCTGCGCGAGGTCCCGCTGCCCGCCGAGTCGGCCCGGTGGTGGGGGACGGGCCGGCTGATCGAGTTCTGCGCCCACCTGTCCGACCTGTCGGTGCTGTACCAGCTCGTCACCTCGGTACGCCGGACCGCCTGCCACTGGTGCGGCATCGACGTCATCGGCGACCGCTGTGTGTTCTGCTCGGCGACCCCGCCCGTACCCCTCCCCGAGACCCGCGCCGGCTGACCGCCCGCATGCTCCTTCAGGCCGGTCCCGACCGATTCCCCCAATGAGGTTGCACGGTTCATGAACTCCCGTCAGCGCCGCGGCGTGATACTCCTGATCCTGTCGGTCGTCTGCGCCCTCGGCGCCTTCGCCGGCGTGCTGTCCGTCATCGACGACGCCGAGTCCAAGGTCGGTCCGGAGGTGACGGCGTACCGGCTGAAGTCGGACGTCGAGCCCTACACGCCCCTCGGCGCGGACCAGTTCGAGAAGATCTCGATGCCCGAGCGATGGCTCTCGGACAACGCAGTCACCGACCTCCGCGAGGTCGAGGGCAAGATCGCGGTCACCGCCCTGAAGGAAGGCTCGCTGCTCCAGAGCGACATGATCGTGGCCAAGCCCGCCCTGGAGGCGGGACAGCAGGAGGTCGCCATCATGATCGACGCGGCGACCGGGGTGGCGGGCAAGATCACACCGGGCAGCAAGGTCAACGTCTACGCCACCTTCGAGGGGCAACGGGACGGCGATCCCGACCAGTCCAAGATCATCGTGACGAACGCCAGGGTTCTCGACGTGGGCGATGTGACCGCGCTGAAACCCGACGCGAGCGACCGCGACCGGCAGCCCACCGACGGCGTCCCGATCACCTTCGCACTGTCCACCCTCGACGCCCAGCGCCTCACCTACGCCGAGTCGTTCGCCCAGCGGGTCCGGCTCGCGCTGGTGGCGCCCGGCAGCAACGCCACGGTCCCCGAGTCGGACCGGACGTACGAACTCGCGAAGGACAAGTGAGAGGCCCGCATGCCCACGAGGATCCTCCCGGCGGTCGGCGACGCGGACGCGGTCCGGTCCATCACGACCCTGCTCAGCCAGCTCCCGGACGCCGAACCGGTCGCCCCGGTGATCGACTCCACCCAGCTCGTCGACACCCTCGCCCGACTGGCCGCCGAGTCCGTCGACGAACTCCCCGAGGTGGTGGTCGTCCACGAACGCATCGGCCCGGTCCCCGCCCTGGAACTGATCCGCGAGGTCGCTCTCCGGTTCCCCGCGGTCGGGGTCATCCTCGTCACCTCCGACGCCTCGCCCGGCCTCTTCCAGGCCGCCATGGACTACGGCGCGCGGGGTCTGGTGGCGCTGCCCCTGTCGTACGAGGAACTCGCCAGCCGGGTCCAGGCGGTCGCCTCCTGGTCGGCGGGGGTACGACGGCATCTGGGCGGAGCGCTGGAGGTGTTCACCGGCGTCGGCGGCACGGTCGTCACGGTGAGCGGCGCCAAGGGAGGCGTGGGAGCCACGGTCGCCGCCATCCAGCTCGCCCTCGCCGCCCAGGCCTCGGGCCGCACGGCCGCCCTGCTCGACATGGACCTCCAGACCGGAGACATCGCCTCCTACCTGGACGTCCAGTTCCGCCGGTCCGTGGTCGACCTCGCCGCCATCACCGACATCTCCCCGCGCGTCCTCGCCGACGCGGTCTTCCGGCACGACACCGGGCTCGCCCTGCTGCTCGCCCCCGGCGACGGCGAACGCGGCGAGGAGGTCACCGACCGCGCCGCCCGCCAGATCATCAGCGCCCTGCGCTCCCGCTACGAGGTCGTGGTCGTCGACTGCGGCGCCCAGCTCAGCGGCGCCGGAGCGGCGGCCGTGGAGATGGCCGACACGGCGCTGCTGGTCACCACCCCCGACGTGGTCGCCGTCCGGGGCGCCAAGCGGGCCGTCCGCATGTGGGACCGGCTGCAGATCAGGAAGGCGGAGGAGACGCTGGTCGTCGTCAACCGCCACACCCGGGGCACGGAGATCCAGCCGTCCCTGGTCCGGAAGATCACCGGCACCCCGGTCGCGGCGACCGCGGTCCCGGCGGCCTTCAAGGAGCTCCAGGGCGTGGTGGACGCGGGCCGCCTGCACGAACTGGACGTCAAGAGCACCGTCAAGCAGGCCCTGTGGACCCTGGCGGGCGAACTCGGCCTGGTCAAGGCCGCGGAGGTGGACCGCAGGGGCGGGCGGGGGTCGTTCCGCAGGCGCAAGGACGGTGGCGGATGAGCCGTTGCGCGCGTTCCGACAGGGGCCAGGTGACCATCGAGTTCCTGGGGATGACCCCGCTGATCATCCTCACGCTGGTGCTGCTCTGGCAGTGCGTGCTCGTCGGGTACACGTTCTCCCTCGCCGGGAACGCCGCCGACATGGCCGCCCGAGCGGGAACCGCGGCCGAGGACCGGCAGGGCGCCTGCCAGGCGGCGGGCCTGGCACACCTGCCGGACGCCTGGCAGGGCAGCGCCGACGTGACCTGCGGGGAGAGCGGCGGCCTGGTCACGGCCGACGTCCACCTGAAGGTGCCGGTCCTCTTCCCCGGCGCGATCGGCTTCCCCTTCGACGTCGACGGACACGCGGGGGCGGTCGTGGAGGAGGGGGACTGAGATGGCGTACGAGCGCATCGAGCGGCGCATCGAGCGGCGCGACCCGCGGCGGGGCGCCCGTGACCGGGGTCAAGTCGCCCTGGAATACCTCGGCTTCATCCCGATCCTGATCCTGGTCGCCATGGCCGCCGTACAGATCGGGCTCATCGCCTACACCGGCCAGCAGGCGGGCACCGCCGCCCGCACCGGAGCGCGCAGCGCCTCCCTCGACGGGCCCTTCGCGGCGGACTGCCAGGCCGCCGTGAGCGGCTGGCTGGCCGACGGCACCGGCTGCACCAGCGCCACGCTCGGCGACGAGGTCCAGGTCACCGCGACCGTCGACATCCCGTCCGTGGTCCCGGGCTGGGACTTCGGGGACGCCACCAAGTCCGCCACCATGCCGATCGACGGGGAAGGACCGGCCGGATGAGCCTGCGGTCACGCATCAACCTGCCCGAGGAGAACGGCAGCCGGGGCGAGGACGGCCACCTGGTCGCCTCCTACCGCGCCAAGCTCCTGGAGGAGATCGACCTCGCGGAGATGAGCTCGCTGGCGCCGGCCGAGCGCCGGGCCCGCCTCGAGCGCGTCCTCGGTCACATCATCAGCCGCGAGGGCCCGGTGCTGTCGACGGTCGAACGCTCGCAGCTGATCCGCCGGGTGGTCGACGAGGCGCTGGGCCTCGGCATCCTGGAGCCGCTGTTGGAGGACGCGTCGATCACCGAGATCATGGTGAACGGGCCCGACACGATCTTCGTCGAACGCGGCGGCCGCGTGGAGCAGTTGCCGCTCCGCTTCCCCTCCCACGACCAGCTGATGCAGACCATCGAGCGGATCGTCTCCACGGTGAACCGCCGCGTGGACGAGTCGAACCCGATGGTCGACGCCCGCCTGCCCTCCGGCGAGCGCGTGAACGTCATCATCCCGCCCCTGTCCCTGACCGGCGCGACGCTGACCATCCGCCGCTTCCCCCGCTCCTTCACACTGCACGAGATGATCGGCCTCGGCTCGCTCGACGAGCACATGGTGTACCTGCTGGCGGGTCTGGTGCAGGCGAAGTTCAACATCATCGTCTCCGGTGCCACCGGCACCGGGAAGACGACCCTGCTGAACGCGCTCTCGGGGCTGATCCCCGAGACGGAGCGGATCATCACCATCGAGGACTCGGCCGAACTCCAGCTCCAGCAGGGCCATGTGATCCGGCTGGAGTCCCGCCCACCGAACGTGGAGGGCCAGGGCCGGGTCACCATCCGCGACCTGGTCCGCAACTCGCTGCGGATGCGCCCCGACCGCATCGTCGTCGGTGAGGTCCGCGGCGGCGAGTCCCTGGACATGCTCCAGGCGATGTCCACCGGCCACGACGGCTCGCTCGCCACCGTCCACGCCAACAGCACCGAGGACGCACTGATGCGGCTGAAGACCCTCGCCTCCATGTCCGACGTCGAGGTCCCCTTCGAGGCGCTGCACGACCAGATCAACAGCGCGGTCGACGTCCTCATCCAGCTCACCCGGTTCCAGGACGGCGCCCGCCGGATCACCGAGATCGCGGTCCTGGACAGCCATGGATCGGAGCCGTACCGCCTGGCGACGGTGGCCCGTTTCCTCGCGCAGCCCATGACCCCGGACGGCCGGGTCCACGGCACCTTCGCCTACTTCCCCCTCCCACGACGGACGGCGGACCGCCTCTACATGGCGAGCCAGCCGATCCCCCAGGCCTTCGGCGTGGCCCAGTCCCCGCTGGAACTGGCCGTCCGAGAAGCCAGGTAGGACAGGACCTCGCATGGACTTCGAGACCCGCATCACGCTCACCACCGGAGTGGCCCTCCTGACCTGCGTCCTCGCGGTGGCCGGCCTGCACGCGTACGCCTCGGGCCGGGCCCAGCGCCAGGCTCTGGTCGACCGCCTGTCGTCCACCGGCCAGGTCACCGGGCCGGTCGGGCGACACCGCCGCTTCGGCAACCTGGACCGCCGCCTTCGCCGTACGAAACCGGGCCGGAGGCTGGAACTGCGGCTGGCGGCGACGGGCCTGGACGTGACCCCCGGGGAGTTCTTCGTCTACATGCTGGCGGCGGTGGCCGGCCTGTGGCTGGTCGGCCAGTCGACGCTGGCCCCCTTCTTCGGTCCGATAGCGGGCCTGCTGGGCGTCTGGGCGGCGGTCCAGTTCCTGAACTGGCAGCGCCAGAAACGCATCGAACGCTTCATCAACCAACTCCCGGAACTGGCCCGCATCCTGGCCAACGCGACCCACGCGGGTCTGGCGCTGCGCACGGCGATCGGCATGGCGGCCGAGGAGCTGGAGGCCCCGGCCGGCGAGGAACTGGCCAAGGTGGCAAACCAGTTGGCCATCGGCGCGTCGATGGATGACGCGCTGGGCGAGCTGGCGGACCGCCTCCCCTCACGCGAGCTGGTGGTCCTGGTGACGACCCTGGTGCTGTCGAACCGGGCGGGCGGGCAGGTGGTCAGCGCGCTGCGCAACCTGACGGAGACGCTGGAGGAGCGCAAGGAGACCCGCCGGGAGATCCGCACCCAGCTCTCCCAGGTCAGCATGACCTCGTACGCCGTCCCCGCCCTCGGTATCGGCTCCCTGTTCCTGATGAACGGAGTGAAGGACGGCGCCCTGGACCGGATGACGGGCTCACCGGCGGGCCAGGTGGCGGTCATCGTGGCGTTCGCGCTGTACGCGGTCGGTTTCGTGATGATCCGCCGCCTGTCGCGGATCGACGTGTAGGGGGAGGGCGGACGGATGACGTGGTTGCTCGCGTTGCTGATGGCGGTGAGCGTGTACGGCGTGTTCGCGGGCGTTCGCATGTACCGGGCGGAGGCGAAACTCCCGGGTGACCTGCGACTGGCCCTGGAAGTGGGGGCCACGCGCACCGGCGCGGTGGACTCCCTGATCGACCGCATGGGCATGCGCTACGCGCCCGCGGTGCTGCGCCTGATGGGCCCGAAGCAGGTGGCGAAGTACCGCCGCAAGATCGACCTCGCGGGCAATCCCGGCGGCCTGACGATCGACCGCTACGCGGCGCGGCGAGCGGTGTACGGCTTCCTGGGCGCGGTGGGCGGCCTGGTGTTCCTGCTGCGGGGCCAGTACCTGGTGACGCTGCTGCTGCTGGCCTTCGGCGCGTTCTGGACGGAGGTCGGCATCTGGTCGGCGATCCGGGTACGCAAGGACGTCATCGAACGGACGCTGCCGGACTTCCTGGACGTGCTGGCGGTCGTGGTGAGCGCGGGCCTCGGCTTCCGGCAGGCCCTGGACCGCGTGGCGTCCCGCTACGAGGGCCCGTGGGCGGACGAGCTGCGCATCACGCTCCGCCAGATGGACCTCGGAATGAGCCGCCGCCAGGCCTTCGCGGAACTGCGCCGCCGCAACGACTCGGAACAGGTGGCGATGTTCGTGACGGCCCTGCAGCAGGGCGAGGAACTGGGAGCCCCCATCGTGGACACCCTGGTCGCCCTGGCCAAGGACATGCGCAGAACGGACGCCCAGAACGCCCGCCGCAAGGCCGCGAGGGCGGTCCCCAAGGCCACGATGATGATCACCACCTTCATGGTCCCGGCCACGATGATCCTCCTCGGCGCGGGCCTGCTCCTGGGCTCCGGCACGGACTTCGGGTCCATCACGGGGGAGTAGGGGCATGGGGCTCGGAAGGCGGGTGAGGGGGTTGAGGGCGAGCATGGCCACGCCGTCGGACCTGAACGAACCACAGGGTCTGGAGGACCCGTTCGCCGCCGATGCCGGCGAGCCCCCACCGGGGCCACCCGCACGCGACGACGAAAGCCGCACGGCTGGTGCGGGCGGCCACCCACATCCGGCCGAAGGCCGGATGCCGCCGCACGCACCGGCCCCCGGACCTGCGCCCGCCCCCGGACCTGCGCCCGCCCCCGGACCTGTGCCCGCCCCCGGACCTGTGCCCGCCCCCGGACCTGCGCCCGCCCCCGGACCTGTGCCCGCCCCCGGACCTGTGCCCGCCCCCGGACCTGCGCCCGCCCCCGGACC
>NZ_JBSFOK010000005.1:0-2323 GCF_053587635.1 Streptomyces sp. NPDC003635
GCCCTCGTACTGGATGTACTTGGGCTTGTGCCCGGTGCGGCGAGAGTGCGTGCCGGGCGTCGCGACGGGGCGAACGTTGCCTGACGCGGCACTAGAGGCCCTGTCGTTCGGGTCAGCCCGGCCGCGAGAAGCGGTCCGGTCCGGCCCACGCGGCACTAGCCGTCCTTCCGGAGCAGGTCGATCACGCCCGTGGTGTCCTCGCCCTCGTGCGGTCCGGACTCCAGGCGGCGGCGCATCAGGTCGAAGTACGGCTGGATCAGCTCGGTCCGCACGCCCTGCTCCTCGGCCGTCCGTACGAAGGTCGGGACCCCGGCGACCTGCATGGCGAGGCTGGACACGACGTCCTGCGTGTAGTCGCCGCTCTCCAGTTTCGCGGCGCTCTCCAGCGCGGCGGGCGCCATGGCCGTCAGCCACGACACCAGCAGCGGCGCGAAGTCCTTGGGCGCGATGTCCTCCCCGCGGATCAGCGCGAAGGCGTGCGCGATCCCGCCGAACATGCCGTACATCCCGCTCAGCAGCGCCACGTCGTGCAGGGCGGCGAAGCCGGGGTCGGCGCCGACGTAGGCGGTCCCGGCGGGGACTCCGAGGGTTTCCCGATGCTCCTCGAACAGGCCGGCGGACCCGCTGTAGAAGACGAACGCCCCGCTGTCCGGGCTGCCGATCATCGGCGGTACGGCCATGATCCCGGCATCTACGAAGCGGGCGCCGCGCTCCTCGGCCCAGGCCGCGCGGGCGCGGCCCTCGGCCGGGGTGCCGGTGGTGAGGTTCACCAGGTCCCGGCCGGTGAGG
This sequence comes from Streptomyces sp. NPDC003635, assembly GCF_053587635.1. Lineage (NCBI taxonomy): Bacteria > Bacillati > Actinomycetota > Actinomycetes > Kitasatosporales > Streptomycetaceae > Streptomyces > Streptomyces sp. NPDC003635. Next base: position 790 of record NZ_JBSFOK010000005.1, read on the forward strand.
TCGGCGTCGGCGAGGGCCTCGCCGAGCGAGTCGTCATCGAGGAGACAGGCGATGACCAGCCGGTTCGCGGCGACGGCCGCGGCGGCGCTGTTCGCCACCGTCGCCCCTTCCCTCTCCAGCGCCTCGGCTCGGGCGGTTGTGCGGTTCCAGACGGTCACCGGGTGTCCGGCGGCGAGCCAGGCGCGGGCCAGGGCGGAGCCCATGGCACCGGCGCCGAGGAGGGTGAGAGGGGTGGGCGAGGTCGGGGAAGAGGCGTTGTCAGTCATGGCGTTCAGCCTCGTAGGGGTGAACGGGCCGCTCAAGTACGTACTTGGGAGTGGGTGCTTACCGCCGGGAAAGCATCGAGGCAGGACGAGTCAGCGCGAGACGGATCGAGACTGGGGGACCGAGATGGCGACGGGGCGACGGCCGGGCTCGTACAGCTGCGGGGTCGACGCGGCGATGGACGTGATCGGCGGCAAGTGGAAGGTGCTGATCCTGTGGGCGCTGTCGGTCCGTCCGCACCGGTTCGGTGCACTGCGCCGCGAGCTCGACGGGGTGACGGAGAAGGTGCTCGCCGCCCAGCTGCGCGAGCTGGAGGCGGACGGGATCGTGCACCGGGAGGAGTACGCCGAGGTGCCGCCGAGGGTGGAGGACTCGCTCACGGCGAAGGGCGTCGCCCTGAACGCGGCCCTGGAACCGCTGGGCGCGTGGGGGAAGCGGAACGTGCTGGGGTCACCGGCTGCCGGTGAGGTGGGCGAAGACGACGACGTTGCCCTGGTATCCGGTGGTGCGTGAGTAGCCGCCACCGCAGGTGATCACCCGGAGTTCGGGGCGGCGGGCCGCGCCGTAGACCTTCTCGTCGGGGAAGTTCCGGGCGTCGTACACCTCGACGGAGTCGACCGTGAAGACGGCCGTGCCGCCGTCGCGCCGGTCCACTTCCACGGTGCTGCCCTTCTTCAGGGCGCCGAGCCGGTAGAACACGGCGGGGCCCTCGGCGTTGTCGACATGGCCCGCGACGATCGCGGTGCCCGTCTCGCCGGGTGTGGTGCCGGACTCGTACCAGCCGGCGAGGTTCTTCCGCTCGGCGGGCGGGACGTCGAGGCTGCCGGCCGGGGTGAGGCCGAGGCCCGTCAGGGGGGCACTGACCCGGATCGACGGGATGCGGATGCGGTCGGGCGGGGAGGGCGGCAGCGCGGGCGCCGCGGACGGCTGCCGCTCGGTCGGCTCGGCGTGCGCCTGGGCGGCGGTCGGCTGCGGCGGGGCGTGCGACGCGGCGCCGCTGCCCAGCAGCCAGGCGCCGGAGCAAAGGGCCACCAGGGTGACGGCCGCTATCGCGGCGTTGCCGTACTTGCGCACGCGAGCCTCCTCTCCCGAGCAGCCGAGCCCGCCGCCCCTGCGCGCCCAGCCCTCTGTCTTACGCGCCCGAACGCCCTGTCTCGTGCGTCCGAGCCTCCTGCCTTGTGCGCCCGAGCCTCTTGCCTTGCGGACCCGAAGCCCCTGTCTTGCGCGCCCGAGCCTCCCGTCCTGCGGGCCTGACGCTCCTGTCTTGTGC